>JADJJE010000044.1 GCA_016706685.1 Sandaracinaceae bacterium
GAGCGCACGGTGCACCTCCTGCAGCGGGGCTGGCCGCTTGCGCCAGGCTATCCACGCGAGTCCATCAGCGAGCTGGATGCAGCGGCCAGCATTGGCGCCGCTCCGGGAGTGTTCTTGATTCCGCAGTCCGAGGGGGCAGGGTGGGTGGCCTGCCCGGAGGGGTACCGGTGATGCTCGGAGGCAAGCGGAGGCATGGCGGACACGGAGCAGCTTGAACGTGTGATCGGGCTCGCGTGGGTCGTGGCCCTTCCGGTCACGGTGTTGTGGACGCTATGGGCGATGCGTCGGCAGGCCAACCAACGAAAGGCGCTCGCTGGCCTCCTGGTCGTTGCGCTGCCCGGGGTGCTGATCGGCGTCGAACTCGCAGTGCGGCTGGGCATGTTGGCCTTCCGGGAACGTCCGCTGTACATCGGCGCGTACGGCTTGGTTGGGGTGCCGCTCTCTTGCCTATGGGTTCTGGCGGGCCCGTTGCTTCTCACCTTTCTGTTTCTTGGCCCGGTCGAGACCAGAGCGCCCAGGTCGCTGGTGGCCGCCCATGCCGTCCTGTGGGCGTTGACCACGTTCGTAGGACTGCGGTTCGCGATGAGTATCTGACTTCTCGCGCCTGGCCGCCCCGCACTTCCCAGGGAATAGCCGCTCCCGTCGCCGCGTTGGGGCCAGGATGACTCGGGCTGAAGGCGTGGCCAGGAGCGCGACACGCAGCGCGTGCGTCCTGGGCTTCCTGCTCGCCATCTTCGGCGAGAGCGGGTGCAGCAGCCCCGTCCCGATCGTGAAGTCCGAGCCAGCGGCACCGGTCCCGCACGTTGGTGAGGACGTCCTCCGATGGTGGTCCGTCGTCGAGTCGATCGGCGCACACGGGACCCCCTCCGAGCGCGAGTTGCGCCTGAACATTCGGCTGGAGTCTCTCAGTGACGCGGACGTTGGCAGCTTCGTGGCGTTCTACGTGGACCGGCTGGCTGCTGCCGCGCGCGCGAGTTTGTGGCGTGCCGCCAGCGCCGCGTTCGGCGAGTGTGACCGTGAGTGCTTCAGCTGGCTGCGGGCGGAGATGATCTTCCGCGGCCGCACGGAGTACGAACGCATCCTCGGCGGCGACGCGACCTTCACGGAGTACGGCGAGGGCCCCACGTGGGACGCCGGTGCCGCGTTGTTGGCCCAATGGTTCAGTCGGTTTCCAGCGGATCCCGTTCCCGAACCGCGCGTCGCTGCTCCACCGGGCGACGCCATCGAGAGTCCACCCAATGACGACGAGATGGACGCAGAGGAGGAGCCCTATGCGGAGGAGTACGAGGCCGTGCAGACGCCACCGTCACGCGTCATCCCCCCGCCCACTGGCCTCCCAGACTTCTGCCTGGACGTGAATCGAGAGGTGGTGCACTTCACTGGGGTCTCCATCAACGGCCCCGGTTGCTCGCATGACACGAGCGACTGGGCCGAGCCTCCTCCGCATCCGAGCGCGCCGTTCCCTCGAAGGAGACTCTGCGACCGCCTGAGGCAGTCAGCCACATCTGGGGGGTATGAGGATGAGCCCATCCCGTGTCGGCGCGAGCGCGCGCTCCCTGGAGGCTATGCCATCTACGTGGTCGGGACCCCGTCCCTGCAGGACTACGTTCTCGTTCATCTCTCGGAAGATACCGCGGAGATCGTCGCGTCCTTGGGCACCTACTCCTCCGGTCTTGGCTCTCGCTACGAGTGGATGCGGGGACACCAGTTCCGCCGACAGGCCGGAGCGTTCACAGTCATGTGGCGCGACGCCTCCACTGATTGGGACCTCGGGGTGGCGGAGTTCACCGCGGGCGAGGCGTGCCGGGCGATGCGCTGCGAGCGCGACGGGCAGGGCCACCTGTGCTCGCTGCCAACCACGCTGCGGTCCTACGGGGGGCACTACGGCGCCGGCACGGGTGAAGCTGGGAGGCACGAGGTGGGAGAACCGACGGCTCAGTGGGACTGTCGACCGAGGCACTCCATGGATAGCTTCGTGAGCCGTGTTGCCCGTTGCCCCACACCTCGAACTGCGCGCGAGCTGGCCCAGCACGGGCCGGCACATCCTCGCGCACTACGATGACGACAGCGTGGTGGTCTATCAGGCCTATAACGCGGCCATTGCGGACTGGGCGGTGGCGCACCAGCGTTTCGGTGGCCCGTGGTCGCTCGCCCGGATGAGCTGGATCAAGCCGAACTTCCTCTGGATGATGTACCGCTGCGGGTGGGCCACGAAGGAAGACCAAGAGCGCGTGCTGGCCGTGCGCGTTGCTCGCGTGGGCTTCGATGCCGTCCTTGGCGGAGCGCTGGAGAGCAGCTTCCAGCCGGACGTGCACGGGCCCGACCGGGCTGCGTGGCTCGAGCGCGGCAGGTCCACCGAGGTCAGAATGCAGTGGGATCCCGACCACGCGCCGGACGGCAGCAAGGAAGAGCGGCGCGCCATCCAGCTCGGACTCCGCGGAGAGACGTTGCGACGGTTCGCGACGGAGTGGACGCGCGAGATCATCGACGTCACGCCGTTCGTCGTGGAGCAGCGCGAGCACCGGGGGGAGGGGGCGCGCCACAAGCTCCTCACCCCCGTGGAGCGCGTGTACGTGCCGCACGACGAGGCTCTGCAGCAGCGCCTACGGCTCGGATGGCTTGAAGGTTCGCTCCTCCGTTGCAGGACCCGCCCGCTCACCTGCAGAGGATGACAGCGTAGCGAGGCCCCGCCCCACCGACGGGAGTCCAGCCCGCTGGTATCGGAGTGGGGTCGTCGTTGACCAGGCGTGCGATGCACTCCCGGAAAGCGCCCGGTGCGCGAGGCTGCGCGTCTACGTGGGAGACCTGGACGACTTGGTTGGCAGAGCACGCGACCAGGATGCCGAGGGAGAAGGCGAAGGTGAGTTTGCTGCGCATGCCGCGAGCGTAACGCAGGGCCCCTCGCTGGACTTCAGCGGCGTTGCTGGGGCTCAGCCCGGTCGCCCGTTGCTCGAGAACGCCTATGGGTCCGTGGGGGGTGGGGCTCTCCTCAGTGCAGCTGGCGCGCTTCCGCATCGCCCCACACGCGGTGCTCCACCTTCTCGGGACCGCCCTCTTCCACAACCGTGCCCTCGGGTGCACCCAGCTCGCGCATCACGCGAAGGATGCAGGCCAGGCCGCGGTCGCGGTCGGTCACATCCACGTCGATGCCGCAGAACACGATGGACCCGTCGGCACCCAGCTGCGTGCCACCGCCGCTGACGCTGCCGAGCCCCTCGGCCGCGAGCGCCTCGTCGAGCGGGTCCTCGTAGAGCCGGCCGCGGTCGATGGGGCCGATGGCTCCGGGGATGCGCACATAGAAGAACTGCCCGCCACGCGTGCTTTGGGTTGGGGCCAACGCCATCAGCATGTGCCGCGCGTCGATGGGGGCGCCCACCGCCAGTCCGTCGTCCGCGTTCCAGAGCGACTCGCCCCACTCGCCGGCGATCAGCCTCTCGTACTCCTCCGGCTGGAGCAGTGTCCCACTCAGGTCGTTCCACCCTTCCAGGAAGTAGAAGCGCCTTGGGGACCGCGCCGCCTCGAGGCGCCGATTCACGGCGCGGGCGAGCCGCACCAGGCCAGCGCTGGCTTCTTCCTCCGAGGTCTCCGTCGGGTCCACCCTCCACAGCAGCTCACCGTCGAGGTGGACCTCGCGCTCACCTCTCGCCTTCCGAGATCACAGGGGCGAACGTCACCCCTTCGGCTCGAAGGATCTGCTGAAGCGTGGGCAAGAAGAAGTCCCAGCTGCCGTCGATCATCTCCTCCTGGTCGATGTGCACATACCGCGCCTCATCGAGGGGGTCGACGTCGTTCTCGCTCACCGCTGCGCGCTGCACGGCAGGGGCGGCCTCGCGACGCTTTCGCACGTACGCGAGCACCAACAACGCAAACACCGCCAGCAACAACCACGTGAACGGGCTCATGTCAGTTCTCCTCGCGCAGCTCAGAGAGCGCGCGCGTCTGCGAGCGTTCGGCGACTTCCAGTATCCTGATACCAGCTGCGGCCACCGCATCGGAGTCGTGTCCCTCGGCGGAGTAGGCCAACCGGAAGAGGCCAGACGGGAGCGGGTCGAACTTCTGCGCGTAGAAGTGAGTCATGCGCACCCCTTCGGAATCCGTCACCAGCAACTGGCTGAACATGGCGGGGTCAAGTGGCGTGACCTGCTCGGCTACGATGGTGAGCCCCCGCCGTTCGAACCCGACTCGGACCACCTCGGCCTGGTCTCTCGCGAATTCGGGGAGGTCGGCAGGCGCTGCGATTCCAGCCTGGAACCCCGCTGCCACGAACATCCCGTGGCTCGCACTAACGGCCTCGAGCATCAGCTCGTCCGACTGGCCGCAGAGACCGTCCCAATCTTCACCGGGCAGGAACACGCCCGCCACGTGGTCGTCGGGCAGCGGCAGGTAGACCATGGTGACGTCGTGCTCCGCCGAGTAGCGAGTCTGGCATCCGAGCAGGCGTTGCTCGGCGGGTGTGGGTTCCGAGGACTCCGCCTGCTCGGGAGGCGGTGACGTGGAGGACGCGCCTCCACAACCAGCGAGGCACAACAACAAGGCGAGCGCAGTCCGTTCCATCGGCGCAGGCTACATCACCTGCACGGTCGTTCGCATGCTGCGGTCCTATCGCTTGGCCAGAATGCCGCCGCCGCCCACTCCGGGTCGCGGGACCTCGGAGACCGTCATGGGACTCGACGGAGAGGGATGAAGTCGTCTGGAAGGATGGCCCTGGTCGGACGGATCGGGTGAGCCGCGATGTAGGCCGCTTCGGCCGCTCGAGCTGCCTCGCTGACGTTGGTGGCCTGGGCTGGTCCAGGCGGCATTGACGGATCCATCAGCCGTGCCACGAAGGCCTCGAGGTGGCCGGCCCGCTCGAGTGCGTCGGCCCAGGCGATCCACTCGACGTGCGGGTGCACGATCGACTCGCCCTCGCGATACGACTGCACCACGAAGCGGAGGACCTCGACGAGCGTCGGCGGCGTCAGCGCGTCCTCGGGAACCGGTCAAACCGCCCCACCACTTCCCAGTCCGTGCGCCCTGGCGTCATCACCACGGCCACGTCGTTCTCCATGATGACCACGTGCAGCCCGCGCGTCTCGTCCACGAAAGCAGCGACGTACTCGCCTGAAGACCGAAGCGCGCGCGCAGGGAGCACTTCCCTCCACTGACTGCCAGCAAGGCGCGCCACGCGCAGGTACCGCGAGAGGGTACCCACCGCGCAGTCGGTCCAGACCACCAGCGGTGGGTCGGCACCCAACGTCAAGACGTTGGCTCCGCACTGGCTGGTGGCGATGGGATGTCCCAGGCGCCGTAGCCGGCCGGTCCGCCCGGCGCTCCAGACGTGAATGGGATCCGATTGCAGTCCGCTCAGGCCGACGACCACCTTGCCCCGCGCAATCGCTGTGTGTTCGAAGACAAAGCGAACGAGCTGGTCCCGTGGCAGTTGCACGGTCGGTCCATGCTGAAACTCCCCATCTTGACCAAGGTGAATGAGGCTCAACTCCATCATGGAGGTGGCCTGTTGCGCATGGGGGCGACGAACTCTCAGCAAGAACAGGTGCTCCGCGTCGGGGGTGAACCGTGCCGACTGCCACCCGTAGTCGGGCTCTGTCGCGTGGAGCGTCATGCGGTGGCGCTCGTTATGCGGACCCCACCACTCCACTTCGACGCCCTCGTTGCTTTGCACAGCACTCGCCACGCCGCTCTCGTTCGCCACGACGTCCAGGTAGACGCTCCCATCTCGGACCGGCTGCGCGGCATGTTGAACCGTGTCGGGGCCAGAGAACCGATGGGCCACCGTGGATGAAGTGAGGACGCCCGGCCGGAGCCGCAGGTGGTGGTCAACCATTGCAGCCGCCGCGTGGCGCCACGTCCCTTCGGGCCGCACGTCACTCCACCGGTAGGCGTACAGCCCCGCGGGGAAGCCAAGGCTCGCCGCAGCGGAAACTACTGTGCAGCCACAGCTGGAAGCCGAGTGGGGTGGCCGCCAGCTGCATGTCCGCGCGCGGAACCGCGATGTTCTGCCAGAACTCCCCCGCATTGGATTCGTGGCGTCCGGGGAAGAGCACCGGCCACTCCACCGTCCCATCGCGCGAGATGAACCACCCCCGGAATCCGTCGCTGGTGGCGACCACGAACTGGGTCCCGTGCCCCTGCCGTGCGTCGTCACTCGGGCTCCACTCGGGGGCGGTGGCTCGCAGGCAAGCCTGCCCGTCTTGCTCTTCGGACATGTTCCGGCGCGCCGGCCTCCGCGAACTCTCGCAGCTGACGCAGGACTTTGGGGGGTACGACGGCGAGCTGAAGTAGGCGCGGGCGGGGCTGTGGCCCCGCGACCTCCGTCGCGGTAGAATCTGGCCATCATGCAGCGAGCCATCATCGTGCGCGGGCGGCTGGTCGGCTCACGCCGTATCGATCTCGACGAGGCCCTGGAGGACGTGTCCGGCGACGTCGAGGTGGTGGTGCGCAGCATTGAGCCCACTAACGCGGTTCCCAAGAGCAGGTTACTGGACGTGATTCGTGGGCTCCCCGCCGGAACCCGCACGAAAGAGGACATCGACGCTCAGCTGGCGGAAGAGCGCTCGTCCTGGGGCGATCGGTGACTCGACTGGCGCTGGATACATCGGCGCTCATCTATTTGGTCGAGGGCTCACCCGGCGTTCGGAACCAGCTGGCACAGCGGATTGGTGCTGCGCTCGCGTCGCCGCGCGGAGCTGTGCTCGCCTCGCGGCTCGTTCGACTCGAGTGCCGTGTGAAGCCGTTGCGTGACGGGAACACTGCGCTGCTGGACAAGTACGACGCGCTGTTCGGGTCCGAGGAGTTCATGCTGGCCGACGTCACGCCCGCAGTGCTCGACCGTGCGACGGAGCTCCGAGCGCGCCACGGTTTCAAGACCCCAGATGCTATCCATCTTGCGAGTGCCATCGAGGTGGGCGCAGACCACTTTCTGACCGGCGATGCGAACCTCGCCAAGTGTCCAGATCTCAACGTGGAGGTCTACGCGCCCTAGCTGCTGGCGAGGTAGCCTCGGAGGAGCGCCACGTTGGTGGGATAGGCGTCGTGGTCCCACCTGTACTGCATTGCCGTGCTGGTGATGACCATCACGTCGCTGCGCACCCTGTTTGGCGGTGGATTCCTCCACCGTCGGCAGCCGCCCCACGTGGGGTCCTTCTCGGGACCGGTTGTCTCCGAGAACGGCGCGGGAATCCCACGTCGCCCGACCACGTTCGGTCACTGCCACCATGGCGGAACACGACCTGCCCGACCGCGAGCCTGACTCCCGAGTTCCGTTCGCGCTCGCGGCAGCGATCCTCGCGCTGGTGGTGGTTCCGTCTTTCGTGCTGGG
>JADJJE010000045.1 GCA_016706685.1 Sandaracinaceae bacterium
CCACCTGAGCTTCGCTCGGCGTGGCCCTCGGTCGCTTCGGCGCCGCCGGCTCCCCGCAGGAGGGCATCCTGGACCCGGCCACCGCGGACCTCTCCACGGCCTTGCCGCACGGCCTCCTCTTCCTCGACACCACCCTGGCCGCAGCCGAAGACGGGGACCTCCGCGACAGCCTGGGCCACCCCGCTGCAGCACCGCTGCTCACCGCCTGGGCCGAGCACCGCGGGGCCATCGACACCAAGCGCAGCCTGCGCGAGTGGCTGGCGACGGACTTCTTCAAGGACGTGCACAAGGGCATGTACGAGAACCGGCCCATCCACTGGCCGCTGTCGTCCGCGAACAAGACCTTCGTGGCCTGGGTGAACATCCACCGCATGAACGACCAGACGCTCCGCGCACTGCTGGCCGACCACCTCCTGCCCACGCAGGCGCGCATGGACGGCGAGCTGAACGACCTGCGCGCCGCGCGCGACGGGGCCGACAAGAAGGCCGCGCAGGCCGCCGAGAAGCAGTACAGCAAGCTCCTGAAGGCGCGCGAGGAGCTGGTGCAGTTCATGGCCAGCGTGACGCAGTGCGCCGACCGCGGCGCGCCGCCCACGGACCCGAAGTGTCCCGCCGCGCGAGCAGGACCAGCGCTACGCCCCCAACCTCGACGACGGCGTGATGATCAACAGCGCCGCGCTGTGGCCGCTGCTCGAGCCGCAGTGGAAGGACCCGAAGAAGTGGTGGAAGGAGCTGAGCGGCCCGAGCGGGCGCAAGGACTACGACTGGGCCCACCTCGCGCTCCGCTACTGGCCCACGCGCGTGGACGCGAAGTGCCAGGCGGACCCCTCGCTCGGCGTCGCCCACGGCTGCTTCTGGCGGTACCACCCCGAGCGCGCCTGGGCCTGGGAGCTGCGCCTGCAGGACGAGATCGGGCCCGACTTCCGCATTGAAGAGGCCCCCTACCGCCCTGGCGGGCCTGGTGACCGCCGGTGGGCGGTGACGGCGACCGGCCGCACCGCGCCGCGTGGCTGCGCGACCACCCGGACGAGGCGCTGGCCGCCATCGAGAAGGAAGCCATGCGGCGCATGGGCCGCGGCAACGAAGCTCGTGCTGGCGAGCTGTCCATCCTCTGGACCGGGGCTCTGGAGCGGGCATCCAGACGCGCTGTGGGCCATGGAGCTGCGCCTGTCCGAGAAGCAGGGCGCCGAGCTCCGCATCCTCGCCCCCGACGAGCCCGAGGCGCGCGCCAACTTCGAGGCGCGCACCCTCGACTGGTGTTGGACCGCGCCGAGCTTCCTGAAGGGCCTGGTTCCTTCTCCAGAGCTCTTCGACTTGTACGACGAGCGGACAGATGACGACGACGGCGACGCGTCCGACGAGGACGAGGACGCCGCCGAGGCGAGGAGGGACGACGCATGAGCGCAGTTCAAGCCCAAGGCCCCAGGCGGGTCATGGGCCCCGTGTCCGGCCGCGCTCGAGGCCGACCTGCGCGACTGGGTGCAGCGCCAAGGCGTCGTCGTCTGGCTCGACCTCGGCGGCCACTACACGGACTTCGTGGACCGGCTGGAGGCGGCCCGGGCGGCGGGTGACGCTGAGCTACGAGGTCCGGGCGTTTCGCGGGGAGTCACCTCGCGCTCATGATGGCCCTCGACGGCGTCGCGGCGGGCACGGAGAAGGTGCCCTTGGTCATTCACCTCCCGGGGTTCACCGAGGACAGCGTCCCGCACACGCCGCTCTCTGGAGCTGTCCGCGGCGGGCGTGCGCTTTCGCAAGGGTCTCAAGACGCTGGTGACCGAAGCTGCCGCGGGGCGGGTGCACCCCGACCAGATTGCGGCGTTCGTGGACCAGCCCGGGCTCAGTCTGGCCGGCGCCGACGCCTGGTTGAGCGCGCAGCTGAGCCGCGGGAGGGGGGGCTCGGCGCGCAGCTCCGCGCCATGAAGCCCACGGCGCTCTTGGACGACCTCCTCTCCACCGGCTTCTTCGCCGGGCACGTGTGGGCGCAGAGGACCAAGGAGGTGCTGCTGGAGCGCCTCGCCGCGTGGACCGGGCTCCCCGGCCTGGCGCGCCACCACCTGCCGCCCGCCACCCTCGCGCCGAGGACGTCGCCTTCGCGGCCGCCAGCTGGGCGCTCTGCGTCGAGTACGTGGACGACCTGCGACGTGCGCCCGTGAGCGCCCACCTCGCGACCGCCGGCGCCCTCCCTCGTCCGGTGATCGACACCTGCCGACGCGCTGCGCGCGCACCTGCGCAGGCGCCACGCCACGTTCTACCAGCGCACCGCCGACGAGACCGAGGCGCTGCTGAGCGACGAGGTGAAAGCCGCCAAAGCCGAGGACCTCGGCAAGGTCGACACCTTCCGCTTCGAGGAGGACAAGGTCCTGAAGGCGGCGCTCGCCGCGCTCGAGAACGCGGCCTGGAGCCCCGACGCTCGAGTGGGCGAGCACCGGGTGGACCCGAAGCCCGGCTTCGGGTCGTTCTGGCTCCAGGAAGACCCGACGCGCCAGTCGGCCTGGCAGCTGATCGGCGCGACCGCCAAGCCGGGCGCGGCCGGCGGCGCGCTCGGGAGCCTCGAGACGGCGGTCGACGTCTACGTGCAGCGCGGGGCCGCGGTGGACGAGGCGCACCGGCACCTTGAGCAGCAGCGCGTGACCTTGCTGTACCCGCAGGTGCCCGAGTTCGAGACGCTGCGCGCACGCCTAGACCAGCTGCGGGTAGCCTGGCGCACCTGGGCCGACGCCTGGGCCGTGGACTTCAACGCGTTGTGCAAGGTCCACGGCTTTCTTCCCGGGCCCGGGCTCCAGCAGCGCACGCTCTTCGAGGACGTCGTGCGGCCCATGACCCAGGAGACCGGGCCTACCGCGTACTTCGTGGTGGATGCGATGCGCTTCGAGATGGGCGTCGAGCTCTTTCGCGAGCTCGAGGGCACGGCGGCCACCACGGTGCTGCTGAAGGCGCGCCTCTCGGAGCTGCCCTCCGTGACCGAGGTGGGCATGAACGTGCTGGCCCCGGTGGCCCACAACGGGCGCCTGCAGCCGAAGTTCGACGCCACGCTCAAGATCGCTGGGTTTCAGGCAGGCGAGTTCCGGGTGACCGGCCCCGAGACGCGCAAGCGCGCCATGCACGACCGCGTGGGGCGCGACCTGCCCCTGGCTCACCCTGGCCGAGGTGCAGCCCGCGACAGCACCTCGCTCAAGCTCACGGTCGCCGCGCCAGCCTGGTGGTGGTGCACAGCCAGGAGATCGACAACGCTGGCGAGAAGGGCGTCGGCCCGACCGTGTTCGACAACGTCATGCGCCAGCTACGAGCCGCGTGGCGCTTGCTGCGTGACGCTGGCGTGAAGCGCTTCGTGTTCACGAGCGACCACGGCTTTTTGCTGCTCGACGACAATGCGCTCGCGGCGCAGCCGCACGGCCGCAAGATCGACCCGAAGCGCCGGCACGTCTTCTCGAGCGTGGCTGCCGACCACACCGGCGAAGTGCGCGTGGCCCTCAGCGACCTCGGCTACGACGGGGTGAGCGGCCACGTGATGTTCCCGGAGTCGACGGCGGTCTTCGACACCGGCCGACGCAACATGAGCTTCGTCCACGGCGGCAACAGCCTCCAGGAGCGGGTGATCCCCGTGCTGACGGTCGTCCACCGCTCGGCGGCCGGCGGCACCACGCTCGAGTACCGGGTGAGCGCCACGCAGCTGGACGACGTGGCCGGCATGTACTGCGTCGAGGTGAAGGTGGCCGTCTCGGCGCAACACGCGCTCGACTTCGGCAGCCCCAAGGAGCTCGACCTGGCCCTCCGGGCACTCGACGCCGAGGACGTGCAGGTGGAGATCTGCCAGGCGCGCGGCAAAGCGCGCATCTCGGGTGGCGCCGTGCACGCGACCGGTGGGCGAACGCTTCGAGCTCTTCTTCCGGCTCACCGGGCCCAGACACCCGGGTCCCGGTCGGAGCTCCATCACCCGAGCGCCGTCGCGGAGGTCGCGACGTGCGTGCCGCACGCCCGCTTCTCGGTGGTGGGCCCCGGCTCTCAGCGCCGCCGCCCCCGGCCCGCGGCGCGCGTCGGGGCCTCGCCAGCCGCACGCCCCAAAGGTCAGCTCGGCCAGGCTGGCTGGACGCTCCGAGGGCGGCGTCCGCCAGGTGTTCGAGCACCTCTTGGCCCACGGCACGGTCACCGAGCCAGAGGCCGCCGCCATGCTGGGCGGCCCCCGGCGGTTCCGGCGCTTTGCGCGCCAGTTCGAGGACCTCGCCCAGAAGGCGCCCTTCGTGGTGCGCATCGCCGAGGTGGCGGGTGTGAAGCGCTACGTGCGCGAAGGAAACGGATGACGATGCTGAGCCAACGCGACACCGAGCACGTATTCGAGTCCCTGCGGAAGGGCCTGGTGCCCGAGCGCGGCATCAGCACGTTCGCTGTCGGGATCGACAAGCAGCGTGGCGAGATCCAACGGCAGCTCGAGCTCGCCGAGAACCGCGAGGGCACCATCAAGTTCCTGCGCGGCGGCTACGGCTGCGGCAAGACCTTCATGGCCCGCCTGGCGCTGCCTCGACGCGCAGGAGCGGGGCTTCGCGGCCAGCTTCGTCGTGGTGTCGGACAACGACCTGCGCTTCCACCGCTTCGACGACGTCTACCGCAAGGTCGTTACCGAGCTGGCCACGGCGACGTGCCCGCGCGGCGCGCTCGGCGACATCCTCGACCGATGGATCGGCAAGGTCGAGAGCGCCTCATCGCGGCGGGCGCCGACGAGGGCGCCCCGACTTCGACGCCAAGGTGCGCCAGCGCCTGGACGAGGACCTGGCCGCCATGACCGGCGGCCAGGCGCCCCAGGACTTCGTCCGGGTCATCCAGACCATCTTCCGCCTGAAGCAGAAGGGCAAGGTCGCCGAGGCCGGCGCGCTCATCTCCTGGCTGTGCGGCAGCGGCAATGTGGCGGCGGCGGCGAAGAAGGCCGCCGGGCATCAAGGGCGACATCGGCAGCCGCGACGCGCTCGTACCTGCGGGGCGTCCTCGAGATCGTGAAGGCCGCGGGCTACGCGGGGCCTCGTCATCGTCATCGACGAGGCCGAGACCATCCTGCGCATGCGTTCGGACTCGCGGCACAAGTCGCTCAACGGCATCCGCCAGATCGCGGACGACGCCAGCGGCTACCCGGGCTGTTGTGGCTGTTCACCGGGACGCCGGACTTCTTCGATAGCCGCCACGGCGTGCAGGGGCTCGGCGCCCCTGCACGACCGCATCCAGTTCATGGCCAGGGGGGCTTCGCGAGCCTGCGGCAGCCGCAGCTGGAGCTGGTGCCCTTCGACGCGGAGCGGCTGCGCGCGGTGGCGGTGCGCCTGCGGGAGCTTTTTCCGACAGCCGACCGGGCGCGGCTCGAGCAGAAGATCAGCGGCGAGTTCATCGAGCGCCTGGTGGCGCAGGTGACTGCGGGCTTCAAGGGCGACGTGGGCGTGGTGCCGCGCCAGTTCCTGCGCGCGTTCGTGACGCAGATGGACCTCGTGGAGGAGAACCCCGAGTACGACCCCATGACGGCGCACGGCTTCGAGCCCAGCGGGCTCAGCGACGAGGAGAAGCACGTGCTGACGGGGGTGCCGCCGGCTGCGCCCGACGAAGACGGCGAGGGGGACGGGCCCGTGCCCTTCGAGGACGTCTGGTGAGCGTCTTCGCCCGCTTCTCGCCGCGCCTCCAGGAGGCCATCGTGGCGCGCTTGGGGTGGAGCAGCCTGCGCCCGGTCCAAGAGCTGGCGGGCGAGGCGCTCTTGGCGGGGCACAACGCCGTCATCTTGGCGCCCACGGCCGGCGGCAAGACCGAGGCGTCCATGTTCCCGACGCTCTCGATGCTGATGGACGAGCAGCCGGTGGGGGTGGGGGCGCTCTACATCGCGCCCATCAAGGCGCTGCTCAACAACCAGGCGGAGCGGCTGGGCACCTACACCGAGATGGTCGGCTTGCGGCGTTTCGTGTGGCACGGCGACGACACCGCGTCGCACCAGCAGACGTTCTTCAAGGAGCCGGCCGAGCTGCTGATGACCACGCCGGAGTCGCTCGAGGTGATGCTCGTGTCGCAGCGGATGGACGAGCGGAAGATCTTCGGGGACCTGCGCATCGTGGTCATCGACGAGGTGCACGCGCTGGCCGGCACCGACCGTGGCGCGCACCTGATGAGCGTGCTCGAGCGCCTCGCACGGTCAGCCGGCACGACGTGCAGCGCGTGGGGCTGTCGGCGACCGTGGGGAACCCCGACGCCATCCTGGCGTGGCTCAAGGCACGTCAGGCGCGAGGGCGGGTCGTGGATCCCCCCAAGGTGCCGGGCAAGCGCGAGCTGCTCGTGGTGCACCGGCCGGACCTCGCGCGCCTCGCCCATGAGGCAGCGCGCAAAGCCCGCGGCCAGAAGAGCCTGTTCTTCTGCCAGTCGCGCGCCACCACCGAGGCCGTGGCCGAGCACATGCGCCGCGCCGGGACGAGCGTCTTCGTGCACCACAGCGCCGTCTCGACCGAGGAGCGCCTGCTGGCCGAGGAGCGCTTCCACCACGGATCCGACGCCTGCATCGTCTGCACCTCGACGATGGAGCTCGGCATCGACGTCGGCGACCTCGAACCTGGTGCTCCAGTCCGAGGCGCCCGACACGGTGAGCTCGTTCCTGCAGCGCATGGGCCGCACGGGGCGGCGCGAAGGCAAGGCCGCCAACACCACGTTCTTCTGCGAGACCACCGAAGGGGTGCTGCAGGCGCTGGCGCTCACGCAGCTCGCGAAGCGGGGCTGGGTAGAGTCCGTGCCCGTCGAACAGCGCTGCTGGCCGGTGCTGATTCACCAGCTCCTGGCCATGTCCCTGGCCCAGAACGGCATCAGCACCGAGGACGCCTGGGCGCACCTGTCGTCCGTTCCGGACTTCAAGGGCATTCACCGGGCCGAGTACGACCGCCTGCTGCGCTGGATGCTGCGCGACAACGCGCTCCGATTGGTGAGCGGCAAGCTGGTGCTCGGTCCGAAGTCCGAGAAGCGCTTCGGCCGCAAGAACTTCATGGAGCTCTTCGCGGTGTTCTCGACGCCGCAGACCTACACGGTGCAGACGGGCACGGGGCAGGCTCTCGGCACGCTCAGCCAGGGCTTCGTGGACCGCCTGGCCGAGGGGGTGAGCAGCTTCTTGCTGGGCGGCCGCGCCTGGGCCGTGGTGCGCGTGCAGCACGACGACCGCCGCGTGGTGGTGCAGCCGGCGCCACGCGGAAAGCAGCCCACCTGGGGTGGGTTCCTGCCGCAGTTCCTAGGCTTCGATGTGTGCCAAGAGATCCTGCGCATCGTCCTGAGCGACGAGGCCTTCCCCATGCTGGACGAGGCCGCCGCCACCGTGCTGGCCGAGCACAGGAAGAGCATGCGCGAGGTGGTGGACTCGCAGCGGGGGGGCATCGAGTACGCGGACGGCGAGATCCGCTGGTGGACCTTCGCGGGAGGGCGCATCAACGCGACGCTGCGCTACGCGCTCGAGGCCGTGGGAGGCGACTGGAAGGTCATCCCCGACAACTTCCTGATCAAGGTGCGCGGCGAGGACCTCGACGAACGGCGCTTCGCTGCCGCCGTCGCCAAGCTGGGTGAGCTCGAGCTGTGGGAGGACGAGCGCATCTGGGCCGAGGTGGCCGAGGGCCTCCCCAACTACCGCCTGAGCAAGTTCCAGCCGCTCATGCCGCCGTGGGTGGAGCGCGAGGTGGTGGCCAGCTACCTCATGGACGTGGGCGGGGCCTGGCGCTGGTTGTCGGGCGAAGACACCGACATGCGCCGCGTCCCCCGCGGCGTGAGCGTAGCGACGGCCCAGGACGAGGAGCGCGCCGCCCGAGGCCCCGAGCCCGAGCTCAAGCTGCCGAGCATCGCTCGCGACACCAGCCGGCCGCTCGTGTGGGTGCGCAACGTGGACGAGCTTCGCGAGGCCGTCGATGCGCTGATGGAGGAGCCCGTGGTGGGCCTCGACGTCGAGACCACGCTGTCCGACCGGGCGCTCTGCCTGGTGCAGCTCGCGGGGCGCGAGAAGACCTACTTGATCGACGCGCTCGAAGTGCCCGACCTCGAAGCGCTGGGCGCGCTGCTGGGCAACACGAGCGTCACCAAGGTGATCCACTACGCCGCGTTCGAGCGCTCGGTGCTCGGCCGCCACGGCTTCGTGATCGAGCCCGTGGTGGACACCCGCGACCTGTCGCGTGCGCGCCATGGCGTGGACGCCGACGGCGGGCACACGCTCCGCCAGGTGTGCGCCCGCGAGCTGCAGCTCGACCTCGACAAGCGCGAGCAGACCAGCGACTGGACGCAGCGACCGCTGAGTGACCGCCAGGTGGCGTACGCCGCGCTGGACGCGGAGGTGCTGCT
>JADJJE010000046.1 GCA_016706685.1 Sandaracinaceae bacterium
CCGCTCGCGGCACACTCGCAGACCTCCAGCTGCCGTGGCGTCAAGTCGGGCACGGCTGCCGCGTCGCGCTGAGCAGCCGCCCTGGTGCGACGCGCGAACGGACGCGCGCGTAGCACCACGGCGGCGGGTGACCCCAACGCGGCATCCGTGGCCATCAGCCGCCACGCCGTCAGCTCTGCCCCTGGCACCGCGAGTGAGAGAGGCCCGGGGTGTGCGCTGCCCAGCAGGCGCTCCGCAAGGGCGCACCACTCGGGATGCAACTGCGTGTTGGGATCATGCCCGAACAGAGTCTGCCCATTCTCGTCTACCACCCAGAACCGCTCGTGTACCGCACTCACGGGTGAGCTTCAGAGCACGGGGTGTGCCGCATGAAGCCTCCGATATTTGTGTTCCTCGATGTCTGCCTTCCTGGAATCGCGCGGCGTGGAGTGTCCGGCATCCAGGACGCTCGCTCAGGGGCAACCGCGCGCCCCGTCCGGCGCGCGTGCCAGCTCCATACGATTGGACACACGAGGCGCGCGCCGTTCGTGAGCGCGATCGTGGTCTCCGAGCCCGGGGTGACGACTTGCGACCACCACGTTCCATCGCTGGCCCCGTCGCCCAGACCCAGGACTTCAGCTTCATCCGCAGTGTTGCTGCTCGCTAGGACGACGTGCACGAGCGGCAGGAGCACGTGGGGGCGGGAGACTGCGGACGGCTTCGACATCGCGCAAGCGTGCGCCGTGGCGGCCCGGGCCCGCCATGGGGATTTCCCTTCGCGAGAGCACCCACAAGCGCACACATCGGTCGCACGCAAAGCGCATGGATCCCCCCTCGGGCTAGTGCGAATCGCTTGCCCATCCCAGTTCGATCATACAATCTCGGCCCGCTATGCGCGCCAGAACTGGGGATCCGATCTCGGTCGTCGAGGCCTGCTACGACCTGCGCTCGTCGGAAGACATCTGGCTCTTGAGGCTGAGTGAGGGCGTACTTCCGCTGATGCGCGCCGACACCGTGATCGCCTACCACATCGACTTCGACGAGACCGGGATGCATCTGAGTCACCCCGTTCAAGCGGGCCGCGGCGAGGGCGACGTCGCAGGGATCATCGCGGGCCTCAGCGCTTCGCTCGACCGTGTTCGCGACGGAACGGCGACTGACGAGGACGCGCAGCGCGCTTCGGGTTTCGAAGCGCAGGTGAACTCGCACCTGCCACAGCCAGTCGAGGATCTCTTGCTCTCAGAGTTGGCACTTCCCCAGGGCCGCAAGAGCGTCACGCTCGGTCTGGACCTTGCCGACCTGCACTTCTCGCTCAATCACCACATCGACGGGCACGGCGCGACGTGCATCGTGGGCAGGCTGCAGCAACTCGGACACCTCCGGCCCGCCGAGCGGACCATGTGGCTGCGGCTCGGCGCGCACGTGAAGGCCGGCCTGCGCCTGCGACGTCGCTTGTCGGCGCAGCTGGGGACTTCTGTCGCAGCCCCCGTCGACGGCGCGGTCCTCGACCCGCTCGGACACATCGTGCACGCGGAAGGCGAGGCGAGCGACAAGGACGCGCGCCAGATGCTCGGGCTGCTGACCCGCAACATCGACCGCGCACGCACCGCGAGCGCCGGGCGCGACGCCGAAGCGCTCGCGGTCTGGGAAGGTCTGGTCGACGGCCGCTGGTCCCTGGTGGAGCAGTTCGACTCCGACGGTCGCCGCTTCATGCTCGCGCACAAGAACCCGGAAGGGGTCGTGGATCCCCGCGGGCTGACCGACCTCGAATCGCGCATCGCGCGCCTCGCGGCCCGCGGCTACTCCGACAAGCTCGTCGCCTATCACCTCGGCATCGCGGAGGGGACGGTGTCTTCGCAGCTCACGCGCGCCGTTCGGAAGCTCGGCCTCTCCGGCCGCGCAGAGCTGGTGCGCCTGTTCGGCCAAGCAGCACCCCCTTCGAGACGCGACCACGAGGAGTCGAACACGTGAGTCACAAGCGTCTCGAGGCAGAGCCCGCCATTCCGACGCCCCACGACCTGCGCGTGCATCCGGTGACGGAGGAGCTCGTGTGGCTCTCGTTCGAGCACCCGGACCCCACAGCGCCGGAGGGCCTCACGGAGGCCGAGCAGAGCATTGCACTCCTCGTCTACGCCGGCCGAAGCAACCGAGAGATCGCAAGCGCACGCGGTGTGAGCACGAAGACCGTGGGGAACCAACTGGACGCGATCTATCGCAAGTTGGGTGTCCAGTCGCGAGTCGAGCTGGTGCTGGTGCTGCAGGGGAAGCGACCGGAGCGCTCCCTGGAGTAGCGTGGACCACGCACCGCAGCGGAGGAGTTCAGCGGATGTCGACGCTGTACGGCAAGGCGGTCAGCACGGGCTCGGTGCAGAGCAAGAGCGGCGCGCTCGCGACGTCCGCCACCTCGGGCGAGATGCTCTCGGCGAGCTGCATCCAGACACCGAACGTAGTGGCCTCCGTGCTGGCCCCGCCGCCCGCCAGCTCGGCCAGCGCTTCGAACATGCCCGCCTGGCGCGGCCACTCGTCGAAGGGCGCATCCGCTGGCAGCTCACCCAGCTCGCGCGCCCGGGCCAGCGCGGGGGTGAGCCCGCCCAGCGTGTCCACCAGCCCGGCGCGGTGCCCAGCGAGGCCGCTCATCACGCGGCCTTGCGCCACCTCGTGCACGGCCGCCCGAGGCATGTCGCGCCCCGCGCTCACGCGCCCGAGGAAGCGCTGATACGCCGAGCGCAGCATGCCCGACACCGCCGCGTGCTCGTCCTCGGTGAGGCCGCGCGTGGGCGTCATCCACGCCGCGCGCGCGCCGCGCGTGATCACCACCGGGCGCACACCCAAGCGATCGAACAAGCCCGAGGCATCGGCCTTGCCACCGATGACCCCGATGGAGCCCACTATGGACGCGGGGTGCGCGTAGATCTCGCGCGCCGCGGACGCGATGTAGTAGCCACCGCTGGCCGCCACGTCGCCGAGCGAGGCCACCACCGGCTTGCGCGCCGCCAGTCGCCGCACGGCGTGCCACATGCGGTCGCTCGCCAGCGCGGACCCGCCGGGGGAGTCGATGCGCAGCACCACGGCGCGCACGCTCTCGTCATCGGCCAGCCGGCGGACCTCCTCCACGAACGGGCCGCTCACGGCGGCGGCGCCGCTCTGCTCTTCACCGTCCACGATGCTGCCGGTAACGTGCACGATGGCCACGTGCGGCTCGTGCAGTGCGTCGCGCGGGTCTTCACCCATGAGCACCTCGAGCACGCGGCCGAGGCCCGCACCCTGCCCTGCCACGGGCAGCGAGAGCGCACGCACCTTGGGCGCGTCACCGGCGCGGCGAGCGTGCTCACGCGCCTCGTCGTCGAAGGCCACGGCGTCGATCAACCCCGCCGCGCGTGCCGCCTCGGCGCCGTAGGGACCAGCGTCGATGGCGGCCCGTGCGCGCACGGCGTCGCCCTCGAAGCGCAGCGCCACGGCGTTCACCAGGCCCGCGCTCACGTCGTCCAAAAGCGCCTCGGTGGCCTCGCGCGCCGCCTCCGGCATGGTGGTCTCGGTGAGCATGTCGCCCGCGCTCTTGAAGCGCCCCATGGCGATGACCTCGGCGCGCACGCCCACGCTGTCCAGCAGCTCGCGCGCGTAGAAGACCTGCGCGGCCACGCCCACCAGGTTGAGGTGGCCGGCGGGGGTCATGCTGAGCCGGTCGCACGCGCGCACCGCCAGCGCGAAGCCCGCGTTGTCGAGGCTGTCGAAATGGCAGTGCACGGGCTTGCCCGTGGCGCGCACGCGCTCGATGGCCTCCACCAAGTCCGACACGCGGCCCCAGGCGCTGCCCATGGAGCCGATGCGCAGGAACACGCCACGCGCCGAGTCGTGCTCTTCCACGAGCCGCAGCTGCTCGAAGACCTCTTGCATGGTGGGCTCGCGGCCCGACCCGAGGCCGCCGCGGCCCGGGCCCGACGAGGGCGGGGCACGCAGCGCGAGTTCGCGCACCTCGACCGCGCCCGTGCCTCCCGAGGCATCGAGGGCCGGCCCGCCGCCGACCGTGCAGCGCAGGAGGCACGCTGACAGCAGGCCCACGAACACCAGCGGCCAGACCCAGCGCCGACGGCGCGGAGGGGCGGCTTCGGTCATGCGGGCCCCGGCGCGGGATCTCCCTCGGGCGCAGGCGGCGGGGGCGGCGGTGGCGGCGGTGTGTCCTCCACAGTCGGCGTGGGGGTGGGCGCCGGGCCAGGCGCGGGCGTGGGTCGCAGCGCCTCGAGCCGCTGGCGCGCGGTGGTGGCCAGTGAGCCGCTGGGGCTGCGCTGCAGGTAGTCTTCGTAGGCCTGGATGGCTTCGCTGCGCCGCCCGAGGGACTCGTTGGCGCGGCCGAGGCCGATGAACGCGGGCCCGTAGCCCTGGCGCGTGGCTGCCCGGAAGCGCACCACGGCGTCGTCCGCACGACCGCGGCGCAGCATGACGTTGGCGAGCCCCGTGGTGGCCTCCGACGAGCCCGGCCGCACCTCGAGGGCCGCCTGGTAGAACGCGTCCGCGCGCGAGAGGTTGCCGCCCGAGAGCGCGGTGTCGCCGTTCTGGATGTACCAGCTGTAGTCACGTCCCTCGGGCGGACGGCCGTCGTCCATCGCCACGTCGGTGCCGGCAGGGGGACGCGTGCCGGACGTGTCCGTGCCGCCGGCCTGCATCTCGTCGAAGGTGCGGTTGTCGCGCCCCTCCGTTGTGCCGTCGGCGCCCACGCGGGGCTGGCCCTCGCTCCCAGAGGGGTCCGCCGCCACACCCGCGTCCACGACCACCGCTGGCGCCAACTCCGGCTCCTCGGCCGCGGCCGGCTGCGGCGCCTCTCCGTCGAGCCGCCGGCGCACCGCCAGCGCCCCGGCGTGGTCCGCCTGAGAGGCGAGCACGTGCGCCACGTGAGCGCGAGCCGCTTCACCGTTGCCCGACGCCAACAGCGCGCGGGCCAGCACGATGCGCGCGCGGATGAGCCCTGCGTCGGCACCCACGGCCTGCTGCGCCAGCTCCACGGCGGCGCCCAGGTCCTCTTGCTCTGCCGCGGCCAGCAGCGCTCCCACGGTGAGCTGGTCTGCGCTGGCCGTGGGCGCCAGGTCACGCGAGCGCTCGTAGTGCCGGCGTGCACCGATCAGGTCGCCCGTCAGACGCAGCGCGTCGGCCAGGGCCACACGCGCCTCGACGGAATCGGGAGCCTCGCGCACCGCATCCTCGGCCTTGTGTCGGGCTTCCTGCGCCGCGTCGCGGGCCACGTGTCGGAGCCCAGCCGCCTCGGCCAGCCGCGCGGGGTCTTCGCCCGCATCGGCGACCAGATCCTGGGCGTCGAACTCGTGCAGCTGCGCCTTGAGGCTGTAGCCGCGCGACAGCATGGTGAGCACGCGCGGGTCACGCTCGGCCACGGCCGTGGCGCGGATCATCTCGTGGATGCCCTGGCGATAGCCGTCGGCGTCGTCGCGGCGCAGCAGCTCCTCGGCCTCTTCTAGGAAGCTGGCTGCGGGATCGGGTGGCGGCCCACGCAGCGCTTGCACCTGCGCCATGATGGCGTCGCGCTGCAGATAGCCCACGACACCGAGCGCGATGAGCGCCACCAGGAACACCCAGCGGCCCCACTTGGGCGAGCCCACGCCCTTGATCTTCACGTCGTCGTCGTCATCGACTTGCATGACGGGGGCGCGTGACTTCGTGACCGGAGGCGCAATGGGCTCTTCCAGCATGTCACTGGCGCGCGTGGCGGCGATGGCGCGATGCGACGCCTTGGCCGCAGCGGCCGCCGCGGGGTTGGCGCGCTCGGGCTCGGGAGGCTTGGCGATGGGTCGCGGTTGCGCAGGGCCAGGCGCGGGCGACGGCATGGACGCGCTGGGCGGCGGCACGCTGGCCGGCGGGAGCGGCGGCGGAGGCACGCTGGCCGGCGTTAGCGAAGGGCTGTGCGCCGGGCTGACCTCACTCTGCCGCGGAGCGCCGGGCATGGAGTTCCCGTGCAGCTGCGGCGTGGTCACGGGTTCGCTGCCGGGCGAGTACCCCATGAGCGTGCCCTTCGAGCGACGCGGGCCGGGTGCGCCTGCTGGGATGGACGACGTGCGGGCGGCCGGCGGCGAGGAGTCTGGCCGCGACGCGCGGGCCTGCGAGAAGAAGGTGGCCAGCTCGGCGATGGAGCCGAGCGGCTTGTACGCGTCCCCCTGACGGGCAATCTCGTCGAACTCGCTGAGGACGTTGGTCGCGATCAGCTTCTGCAGGTCGCGCAGGGTGGGCACGAGCTCCTCGCGGCCGTCACGGTGGCGGATGCTCCAAGGGCGCGCGTCACCTCCTCCAGGCCGGTAGACCTTGAAGAGGTGGGCGCACTGAGTGCACTTGACGGTGGTGCCACGCTCGGAGACCAGGGTCTCGTCGAAGTCGTACTCGGTACCGCAGTTCTGACAGATGACATCCATGAAGGCGCAGAGCTTACCAGCGTTCGTCGGTCTCGGGCACCCGGCGTGTCCTGCGGCGCCGGTCGGGTCAGAGGGCGAACACGCCGCGGTTCATGATGCCGGCAGGGTCCAGCTCGCGCTTGGCCCCGCGCAGCGCCTCGCGGAACAGGTCGGGCACCTGCTGCGCGTACCACGGCTGGTGCACGCGCCCCACGGCGTGGTGGTGCGTGATGGTCCCACCGTGACGTAGGATGGCGTCGCTCGCGGCCTGCTTCACGGCTTGCCACTGCGCGATCTCGCCGCCTTCACGCCCCGGCATCACGAACGTGAAGTACGGCGCCGGCCCGTCGGGGTACACGTGCGTGAAGCGGCAAGACACGAAGCCGCGCCCCGCCTCGCGCTTCATCACGTCGCGCACCGCCTGGATGATGCCGGCGTGCAGCGCCTCGAAGCGGTCCCACGTGCAGGCCGTCTCGAACGTGTCCACCACCATGCCCATGCTGCCCATGAGGTTCAGCATGTAGGGCGCGTCGATGAACGCGCGCTTCCACGCGCCGGCTCCGCCTTCGTCGCCGCTCTTTTCACCCGCGTCGGCGTGCTTGGCGCCCTGCGGGCAGCGGCCGCCGTGGTCCGCCACCAGCTCGAGCGTGCGCGCCATGGGCGCGTGAAAGGCGTGGTCGGCCCCCTCGAACCCCACAATCAGCACTGCGCTGCTGTCGATGCTCACCAGGTTCAGCGCCGCCTCGCGCGCGTCCAGCAAGCGGCAGTTCGCCGGATAGAGGCCCGACTGCGAGATGGCCCGCACGGCAGCCACGGCGTCGCGCCACTCCTTGAACAGACACGTGGCGGTGCTGCGCTGCGTGGGCTTCGGGCGCACGCGCACCCAGGCCTCGGTGATGACACCGAGCGTGCCTTCGCTGCCCAGGATCATGCGGTCGGCGCTGGGCCCCGCGCCCGAGCCGGGAAGGCGACGCGTCTCGAGGACCCCCCGCGGGGTCACCGTGCGCGTGCTCTCCACCAGGTCGTCGATGTGCGTGGGGCCCATGGCGAAGTGGCCGCCCGCGCGCGTGGCGATCCACCCGCCGAGCGTGGCGAACTCGAACGACTGCGGGAAGAAGCGCAGCGTGAGCCCGTGCTCGGCCAGCTGGGCCTCGAGCCGCGGTCCGCTGGCGCCGGCCTGCAGGCGCGCGCTGCGCGACACCGCGTCCACCTCCAACAGCCGGTCGAGGCGCGAGAGGTCCAGCGACACGAAGGGGCGCTCGCCGCCCGCCGAGATGCCGCCCACCACGCTGGTGCCGCCGCCGTACGGCACCACCACCACGTCTTCGCTGCTGGCCCAGTCCAGCACGCTCGCCACGTCCGCCTCGCTCTCGGGAAAAGCCACCATGTCGGGCGCCCCGGCGAAGTCGCCGCGGAAGCCGCGCAGGATGTCCGGGAAGTTGCGGCCGTGCGTGTGCCGCACGCGGGCCTCGGTGCCCAGGTCGGCGATGGCGCTCAGCGACGCCGGAGGGGTGACACGCGCCGGGGGCAGCTCCACCGCGGCGAGCGGCACCGGCTCGTCCACGCGCTCTGGCCCGAAGCCCAGCAGCAGCTGCGCCTGCTTTCCACGCTCCCGGCGCTCGTCGGCGCTGGGGAAGCGATCCTCCCAGCCCCAGCCCCAGTGACTCTTTTTCCGCACTTCTTGTGACTCGCTCATCGGGCGAGCGTACCTTCATCGCGTTGGCTGGTGGGCCACGGCGCACCGCCAATTCGTGACCGACAGTTGTAAAAACGTTCGTGTTGTAGAATACTGTTCAAAGTGGAACCCGTACAGCGCATCGAGTGGTACCGGGAGTGGTTCGAACGCCGCGGCCGCCCGGCTTTTCTCGCTGAATTCGCCGCTCCGGTGCTGGTTGCCCGCGAGAACCTCGAGACCGAGACCGAGGCCAGCTTCCACACCGCGTTCATGTCGCGCACCCAGTTCTTGGCCGAGATGCAGAAGGCTGGGGCCGCACCGGCCGACGACCGGCCCCAGATCCGCGCCGGCGAGGTTCGCTTCGTGCGAAAGGCTGCAGGCGCTGCGTTCGCCGACCGGGTGGGGGTGGGCCGGGCGCGCAACGCCGACGTGTGGCTGCCCAACCCACGCGTCTCCAAGTACCACGCGTACTTCTCGGGCACGCCCGAGGCGGGCTACACGCTGACCGACGCCGAGTCGCGGAACGGCACCTGGGTAGACGGGCACAAGCTCGCGGCGCGCACGCCGGTGCCACTGGCAGACGGCTCGGAGGTGGTGTTCGGACCGCACCGCTTCACGTTCTACACGCCCGCAGGGTTCTGCGACAACATCGGGCGGCGCGCTCGGCCGTAGGTGGGCGACGGCTCGCCGGAGGATGGTCAGGGCGCGGCCAGGCTGGCGGCGCTCATGTCCCGAACGGTGCTGATTCCCAGGCGATAGTCGCCCTCGGCGGAGGCGCGGAAACCGCCCACCCACACCTTGGTCAGGCCAGCCGGGAGCGGCCCCTCCACGACGGGATGCCGACCGTCTCCGTCGTCGTTGCAGCGAAACGTTCCGTCCGAGAGCTGCAGCACCAACGTGGTGTCGAGCGCACCACCATTCACCACGAAGCGAGCGTACGGCAGCGTGCTGGCGCTCATCACCTCATGGTCGGGCTCGGCGGAGACGAAGCCGGTGCAGCCATGGCCCCACTCGCGCGCCTCGATGGAGCCACCCTCCAAGCGCCCCGTCAGGGTCTCCGTGCCGCTGAAGCCCGCGGGCAGCTCGACCGGCCCGCCCCAGCCACATGCCCCCAAGAGGGTGGCCAGGAACACGGTCAGGCTGGGAAGCGCCGCTCGCACATGAAGTCGCATGGCCGGCACCATACACCGTGCCTTCGGACGAATTCCAACCGACCAAGCACATCGATGCTTGCCATCGTCCGGGTGTTGATTGCAGACTTTTCCGACATCGCGGTACCGCCGGGGTTGGCACATCCGCACGAAAGGGAAAGACAGACATGATGAAAGACATCCGTTCCGTGGCTCAGCGTGCAGCCATCACGCTGACCCTGGTGAGCATGGCCGCCCTGATCGGTTGCGGCGGCGGCGGCGGCGGCGGTGGCGTGGGGACCACCACCGGCCCCATCGTCCAGGGCGCGCCAGCGACCGTCATCCTGCGCAACGTCTCCCGCGAAGCCATCTTCTACGTCTACATGAGCCAGTCGAGCGACTCGAACTGGGGCGCGGACCTGCTGGGCAGCAACACCCTCAGCGTCGGGCAGTCGCTCACGCTCTCCAACATCACCGCCGGCATCTGGGACATCCGCGTAGTGGATGGCAGCGGCCACTGGAAGGAGTGGCGCAACGAGGAAATCCAGCCAGGGACACAATACACCCTGGACGTGGACGGGGAGAACTGGAACACGCAGCGCTGAGCGTTGCCCCTATCGGCGGCAGCCGGCATACTGCCTCGCGATGCGCATGCCCCCCACCATCTGGGCTGCGGTCGCGACGCTGGCCGTCGCTGCCGCCCTCCTACTTGGCCCCCTCCGCGCAGACGCCTCGCGCCGGCACACGGTGCGGGCCGGTCAGACGCTGGGTCAGCTGGCGGACCGGTACCGCGTCTCGGTGGACGACATCAAGGCAGCCAACCGCCTGCGTGGCAGCCAAATCCGGGCAGGCCAAGAGCTGACCATCCCCACCCCAGGGGAGGTCTACGTGCGTGCCGGACAAACGCTGGAGCGCATCGCACGTCAGCACGACGTGAGCGTGGAGGCCCTGCGGCGGACCAACCGCTTGCGGCCCGGAGCACGAGTGCGCGCCGGTGACCGCCTCCTGCTGCCGGGCTTCGAGCCTGCGCCCGAGGCGCCTGCAGACTGGGGTGCGCCCGAGCAGCCTGGGCGGGTGGAGCTGCGCCGGCCGGGAGAAGAGCCCATCGTCTCGCATCTGCGCGTGGAGCGCGGCGTCAGCCGTGCAGGTCTGCGCCACCTCGAGGCCATGATGCGGCGCAACGAGCGAGACGCGGACCGGCACACCACCCCGCGTCTCGCCCTGCTGCTGGCGCGCCTCAGCGACCACTTCGGCGGCCGCGCCATCACGGTGGTGAGCGGCTTCCGCGAGCCGCGGCGCTTCAGCGGCACGGACAGCCAGCATGTGGCGGGCATCGCGTCGGACATCCAGATCGCCGACGTGCCCAACCGCACCCTCTGGGAGTACTGCCGCACCATCGACGCGGTGGGCTGTGGCTTGTACCCGCGCAGCAACTTCGTCCACGTGGACGCCCGCGAAGAGCGCACCCACTGGGTGGACTGGTCACGTCCCGGGCGGCGGCCGCAGTACGGCACGCTGCGGGGCCCGGCCCGGCGCGGCCAGCACCCCGTCCTCCCCATGGACGAGCCCACCGAGACCCTCCCCCTCGAGGTCCCGGTGGTCGAAGACGACCCGCACTACGTGGCGCCGATGCCGCCCGCGCCAGCTTCGAACTGAATCCAGGCCCGCGAGGGGCCGAAAATCGTTCGAGCGCGAGCGCGCCCACAGCGGCCGGGCGAAGGAATCCGTCTGGATTTCGAGCTCGGCCGCGCGGACGTAAGCCGCGATCGGGCGATTTGCGGCCCCTCGCGCCCTATTCGCCGTCGCCCTTACTGGCCCGCTCGTACGCCGTGGCAGAGGCCTTCACGAAGTCGCGGTTCATGCGCGCGATGAAGTCCACCGAGATGCCCTTCGGGCACGCGGACTCGCACTCGCCGTGGTTGGTGCAGCCGCCGAAGCCCTCGTTGTCCATGGCGGTGACCATGTTGCGGGCGCGCTCGGGGCGCTCGGCCTGGCCCTGCGGCAAGAGGCCAAGGTGGGTGATCTTGGCGGCCGTGAAGAGGCTGGCCGACGCGTTCGGGCACGCGGCCACGCAGGCGCCGCAGCCGATGCACTCGGCGGCGTCCATGGCCATGTCCGACACGTGCTTCGGGATGGGCGTGGCGTTGGCGTCGAGCGGGGAACCCGTGCGGATGGAGATGTAGCCGCCCGCCTGGATGATGCGGTCGAAGCCGCTGCGGTCCACCACCAGGTCCTTGAGCAGCGGGAAGCCCGCGGCGCGGAACGGCTCGATCCAGATGTCGAAGGGGCCGTTCTTGAACTGGCGCATGTGGAGCTGGCAGGTGGTGGTCAGCTTCTGCGGGCCATGCGCCTCGCCGTTGATGACCATGCCGCACGCGCCACAGATGCCCTCACGGCAGTCGTGGTCGAACGCGATGGGCTCCTTGCCCTTCGCGATCAAGTCGTCGTTCACGACGTCGAGCATCTCGAGGAAGCTCATGTGCTCGTCGGCCAGGACCTTGTAGTCCTCGAACTTGCCGGGGGCCTGCGGCGACTTCTGGCGCCAAACGTGGAGCGTGATGTTGAACGTGGTCATGTCTGTCCTGCTCCGTTACTTGTAGCTGCGCTTGCTGGGCTTGACGTAGTCGAAGGTCAGCGGCTCTTTGTGGAGCTCGGGCTTCGCGGAGTTGCCCGTGTAGCCCCAGGCCGACACGAACGCGAAGTTGTCGTCGTCGCGCAGCGCCTCGCCGTCGTCCTCGTGCTCCGCGCGGAAGTGTCCGCCGCAGCTCTCTTCCCGCGTGAGCGCGTCCAGGCACATCAGCTCGCCCAGCTCGAAGAAGTCTTCCACGCGGCCGGCCTTCTCGAGCGTCTGGTTGAGCTCCTCGCCGGTGCCCGTGATCTTGAGGTGCTTCTCGAAGTCGGCGCGCAGCTTCGGGATCTCGCGGAGAGCCTCCTCGAGGCCGGCCTTGGTGCGCGACATGCCGCACTTGGTCCAGATGATCTTGCCCAGCTCGCGGTGGTAGTGGTCGGGGCCGTGCTTGGGCTCGGGGGCGTTCATCAGCCGCTTGACCCGCTCCTTCACGTCCTTGACCACCTTCTGCACCTCGGGGTGATCCTCGCCCAGCTCCGGGAAGGTGCGCTGGCCCACGCGCTTGCTGGCCTCGGTGCCGATGTAGTTGCCCACGGTGTACGGCAGCACGAAATAGCCGTCCGCCAGGCCCTGCATGAGCGCCGACGCGCCCAGGCGGTTGGCGCCGTGGTCGCTGAAGTTGGCCTCACCGCCCGAGAACAAGCCCGGGATGGTGGTCATGAGGTTGTAGTCCACCCAGATGCCACCCATGGTGTAGTGCGTGGCCGGGTAGATGCGCATCGGCGTGGTGTACGGGGACTCGCCGGTGATGCGCTGGTACATGTCGAAGAGGTTGCCGTAGCGCTCCTCGATGGTGGGCCGACCCAGGCGCTTCAGGGCGTCCGCGAAGTCCAAGTAGACGGCGCGGCGCTCACCGTCCACGACGGGCCCGACACCCAGGCCCTGGTCGCAGACGTACATGGCGTTGCGGCTGGCCACGTCGCGCGGGACCAGGTTGCCGAAGGCCGGGTACTTCTCTTCCAGGTAGTAGTAGCGGTCCTTCTCGGCGATCTGGTCCGGGGACTTCCCGCAGTCTTCCTTCTTGCGGGGCACCCAGACGCGGCCGTCGTTGCGGAGCGACTCGCTCATGAGCGTGAGCTTGCCCTGGTACTCACCGGCGCGCGGGATGCACGTGGGGTGAATCTGCGTGTAGCAGGGGTTCGCGAAGAGAGCGCCCTTGCGGTGCGCGCGCCACGCCGCGGTGCAGTTGCTGCCCATGGCGTTGGTGGACAGGTAGAAGACGTTGCCGTAGCCACCGGTGCAGAGCACCACCACGTCGGCCACGTGCGGCTTGATCTCGCCGGTCTTGAGGTCACGCGTGACGATGCCGCGTGCCTTGCCGTCCACGACCACCAGGTCGAGCATCTCGCTGCGGGTGTGCATCTCCACGGTGCCGGCCTCGATCTGCTTCTCGAGCGCCGAATAGGCACCCAGGAGCAGCTGCTGCCCAGTCTGACCGCGCGCGTAGAACGTGCGCGAGACCTGCGCGCCACCGAAGGAGCGGTTGGCCAGGAGGCCGCCGTACTCGCGCGCGAAGGGCACGCCGGCCGCCACGCACTGGTCGATGATGTTCACGCTCAGCTCGGCCAAGCGGTAGACGTTGGCCTCACGGGCGCGGAAGTCGCCGCCCTTCACCGTGTCGTAGAACAGGCGGTAGACGCTGTCGCCGTCGTTCTGGTAGTTCTTGGCGGCGTTGATGCCGCCCTGGGCCGCGATGGAGTGGGCGCGACGCGGGCTGTCCTGGAAGCAGAAGCACTTCACCTTGTAGCCCATCTCGCCCAGGCTGGCCGCCGCAGCGCCGCCCGCGAGGCCCGAGCCCACGACGATGATCTCGTACTTGCGGCGATTGGCGGGAGCCACGAGCTTCCCGTTCATCTTGTGCTGGGTCCACCGCTGCTCGATGGGGATCGACTTATCGGGTTCGTTCGAACGAAGTTCCATGATCTCTCCGAAGCTGCTGGTCAGTGGTCGCTGGCGGGCGAGTCGTTGGCGTCGGCCATCGCGGCGGCGTAGCCGGCGGGAGCCTCGATGAACCCGAGGTGGACGCTGACGGGGAACATCAGGTTGCCGAGGGTGAGGATGGTAGCGAGGCCCACCGCGGCGTCACGGCGCAGCGGGTTGTACTTGGGGTGGTTGGCGCCGATGGTCTGGAAGGCGCTGAAGAACCCGTGGTAGATGTGCAGGCCGAGGGCCAGGTTGCCGACGATGTAGATGCCGGCCAGCAGCGGGTGCGAGAGGCCCGCGTAGAAGTTCCAGAACGGGTTCTCGAAGTGCACTTCGTTGAAGAGCTGCGGCGCCAGCGTGAAGTGCAGCAGGTGGAACCCGATGAACAGCAGCAGCGCGATGCCGCTGACGGGCATGGCCTTGCTCGCGAAGGTGGCCTCCGTGTGCTTGGTCATGTGGTAGGCCTGCGGGCGGGCGTCCTTGTTGCGGGTGACCAGCGAGAAGGCGGACACGATGTGGACGCTGACGGCGGCGAGCAGGACGAAGCGCGTGGGCCAGAGGATGTACCAGGCCTCGTGCAGCGTGGCCGCGTACTCGTTGAACGCGTCCTCACCGACATAGGCGTTCAGGTTTCCGAGCATGTGCCCCACCGTGAATCCGACCATGACGAGGCCCGAGAGGGCCATAGCCACCTTCTTGCCGATGGTGCTCTGATAGAGCGTCAGCGCTCTCTGCATGGGTATCTCCTGCTGGGCTGGGCAGCTCTCCGCGCGCTGGGCGTCACGCGAGCCGAATGGACGGCCATATACAACGTACGCAGCGGGTTGTCGACGTAAGGCTGTGCCTGGGCGTAGCGTAACGGGCGGGGCCGGTCCCCGACTCGATCGCCACCCCACGCGAAGGGAAGCCGCCATGTCCACCCGCCCGCCCCAGACCCCCCGCCTGACCATCGACATCGTCTCCGACGTGGTCTGCCCGTGGTGCGTGATCGGCTACGAGACGCTGGCCCAGACGCTGCGCGGCATGGGCCTCGCCGACACCACCGAGGTGCGCTTCCACCCGTTCGAGCTGAACCCACACCTGGCCGCGGGCGGCCAGCACTTGGGCGAGCACCTGGCCCAGAAGTACGGCTCCAACAGCGACCAGAGCCGCGCGGCGAGGGCACGTCTGACATCACTCGGCGAGTCGCTGGGCTTCGCGTTCCGTTTCAGCGACGAGACCCGCATCTACAACACGTGGCGGGCTCACCAGCTGCTGTTTTGGGCACGCGAATCGGCCGGACTGCAGAAGCAGCTCGAGCTGCAGCGCCTGCTCTTCGAGGCGTACTTCACGGAGGGGCGCCCCATCGACGACGTGCCCACGCTGGTGGAGGTGGCCGCGCGAGCGGGGCTCGACGCCGAAGAGGCCGGCGCCGTGCTGTACGACGCGCGCTACGCTGACGTGGTGCGCGCCGAGGCCGCCGAGTGGCGTGCCAAGGGCATCAGCGCCGTGCCCAGCGTGATCATCAACGGGCGCAGCCTGCTGACCGGCGCTCAGCCCGAAGAGGTGTTCCGCAACGCCATCACGCGGGCGCTCGCCACGGCACCTGCGCACGAGACCAACGAGGTGAGCCCATGAGCGAGCTCGGACGCCGAGACACCCTCAAGATCCTGGCGTCGGCCAGCGCCGCGGCAGCCGTGGGCTGCCGTGTGGACGAGAGCCCCGCGGGCCGAGCGCAGACCCCCCACGAACCACCCACCGGGAGCAGCGACGTGACGACACCCTCCACCCCCTCGAGCGCCGACCCCGTGCTGGGCAGCGAGCGCCTCGGCTTCCTCTGGCGCACCGTGGACCCGTTCCTCTTCTGCGCGCACCACCTGGACCGCTACCCCACGGGCAACGCGCAGTTCGGGCCCACCGTGCCGCTCACGGGCCGCAACATGGGCAGCGACTTCGAGGTGCGCGACGGCTTTCGCATGTACCACGGGCTGGTGGTGCCGGGCTTCCCGCGTCACCCGCACCGCGGCTTCGAGACGGTCACCGTGGTGCGCGAGGGGCTGCTGGACCACTCGGACTCCATGGGCGCGGCGGCACGCTTCGGCGGCGGCGACGTGCAGTGGATCACCGCCGGGCGCGGCATCCAGCACTCGGAGATGTTCCCGTTGCTGTCCAGCGTGAACGAGAACCCCCTCGAGCTGTTCCAGATCTGGCTCAACCTGCCCCGCGCCGACAAGATGGTGGACCCGTACTTCACCATGCTGTGGAACGAGACCATCGCGCGCGCCGTCACGCGGGACGAGGCCGGGCGCGCCACCGAGGTGGCCGTCATCGCGGGGCGATTGGGCGACACCAGCGCGCCGCCGCCCCCGCCCAACTCGTGGGCCAGCGCGCGTGACAACGACGTGGCCATCTGGACGGTGAAGCTCGAGCCCGGGGCGCACTTCACGCTGCCGGCGGCCAACGCCGGGACGCGCCGCAACATCTACCTGCACCAGGGCGCAGGGCTGCGGGCCGCAGGCCGTGACCTTCCCGCCGGGCATCAGTTCGAGCTGCGCGCCGACATGGCGGTGGACATGGTCAATGGCCCCGAGGCGAGCGAGTTCCTGCTGCTGCAGGGCAAGCCCATCGGGGAGCCGGTGGCGCAGCACGGGCCGTTCGTGATGAACACGCGGCAGGAGCTGCAACAAGCCTACATGGACTTCCAGCGCACGCAGTTCGGCGGCTGGCCCTGGCGCGCCGACGACCCGGTGCACGGAGCCACGCCCGAGCGCTTCGCGCGGCACGCCGATGGTCGTGAAGAGCGGCCGGTGCGCGGCTGAGCCATGGAAAAGGGGGGGTCTTCGGGCGGGAAAACCCCCCCGGGCGGCCCCCCCGGCCCCGCCGACCCGACGGGGCCCCGGGGGCGGTTGTTTCCCGTCCCGCGGGCCCCCCCCCCCCCCGGGGGACCCCCCCCGGGAGGGCCGGGGCCCCCCCCCCCCCCCCCCCCCCCCCCCTGCGCGCCGGCCCGCGCCTCAGCCGGGCGGGTCGAGGTACTCCACCAGCTCGCCGCGGAAGGTGCGCAGCGTGGTGCGGCCGTCACCGCGAGCCACCACGGTGTCGGGACCCACAGGCACCTTCCCGCGCCCATTGGGCGTGTCCACGATGAGCTTGGGCAGCGCGATGCCGCTGAGCCGGCCCTGCAGCGCACCCATGATGGCGATGCCCGCGTCGAGCGGCGTGCGCAGGTGCCCCGTGCCGCGCACCGGGTCCATCTGCAGCAGGTAGTACGGGCGCACGCGGCGCTTCACCAGCCCGCGGAAGAGCGCCTCGAGGGTGTCGGCGTGGTCGTTGATGCCGCGCAGCAGCACCGTCTGGTTCATGACGGGCAGCCCCGCGTCCACGAGCCGCGCGAGCGCCGCGCTGGACTCCGGCGTGAGCTCCTTCGGGTGGTTGAAGTGCGTCATGACCCACAGGCTGGGGTGCGCCTTGCGGAGCGCCTGCACCAGCTCGTCGGTGATGCGCTGGGGAATGGTCACGGGGGCACGCGTGGCGAGGCGCACGTTCGTGAGGTGCTCGATCTGCGCGAGGCGCTCGAAGAGCCGCGCGATGCGGGCGGTGCTCATGACCAAGGGGTCGCCGCCCGAGACGATCACCTCCTGCACCTCGGGGTGGGCCTCGATGTAGGCGAAGGCCTCGGCGAGCGCCTCCATGGAGCGCGCACCACCGCCGTCGCCCACCATGCGCGAGCGCGTGCAGAAGCGGCAGTAGACGGCACAGCGGTCCGTGGCCAGCAGCAGCACCCGGTCGGGGTAGCGCTGGATCAGGTGTGGCGCGACCTCGTGCGCTTCTTCGCCGAGCGGGTCGCGCAGGTCGCCAGGCACCTCCACCGCTTCGTCCGCGCTGGGCACGCACTGCCTGCGGATGGGGCAGGCGGGGTCGTTCCGGTCCGCGAGGCTCAAATAGTAGGGCGTCACCGAGAGGGGGAAGCCTCCCGAGAGTGCCCGTGCTGCCCCGGCGCGCTCGGCCTCCGTGAGTGCTAGTGCGGCCTCTAGCCCCTGCAGCGTGGTGACCGCGTCGCGCGCCTGCACCCGCCAGTCGCCGTCGGGGCTGTCCGCAGACGCGAGCGTGAGATCGGCGAGCAGCGGCAGCGGGCGAGGCACAGCGCCGGAGTATGGCGGTGAGGCGGGCAAAAGCAAAAGCGCCCGCGGCGACGGCGCCGCCCCCAACGGAGAGAGCCGCCCGGTGGGGGGCGGCTCTCATCCATGTCTCAGTGCTGGTCACGCGCCGGTCAGGGCGCGTGTCGTACCCGGCTCAGCGGCGGCGACGGCGCGTCGCGAGCGCGAGGCCCACGAGCAGGAGCCCGCCCGCCGCCGGCCAGCTCTGGCCTACCGGGGCGTGGGTGGCACACATGGCGCCGCCCGAGAGGCCGCCGCCCGTCGTCACGCCACCGTCCGGCAGCATGCCGCCGTCCGGGCCCGCCACGCTGACCGTGGTGGTGTCCGTGGCGGTGTTGCCCGCCGGGTCCGTGGCCGTCGCCGTCACGGTGTGCGAGCCAGCGCCCAGGCCGTCGCCATCGAACGACCACGTGCCATCCACGCCCACCGTCACCATGCCGACCTCGACGCCGTCCACCGTGATGACCACCTCAGCGCCCGGTTCGCCCGTGCCGGTGATGACGCCCGTGGTCGGGTCCACATCACCGATGGTCACCTCGGTCTCGGTGTCCACGGTGAAGCCCACCGAGTCCTCCGCCATGTTGCCCTCGAGGTCGGTCGCCACCGCCGTCGTGATGTACGAGCCGTCCGCCAGCGCGTCCGACACGGTCACCGACCAGTTGCCGTCGTTGTCCGCGACCACCGTCCCGATGGTCACGTCGGTCCCATCGACCTCGATGGTCACTGTGACCGAGGCGCCCGGCCGCGTCGTGCCCGAGATGGCGGGCGTGTTGTCGTTGATGACCGACCCGTTGACCGGGCCCGTGATCGCCAGGTCCGTGCTGGCGTTGACCGTGAAGGTCGACGTCGCCGCGTCCGTGTTGCCCGCCGTGTCGGTCGCCACGGCTTCCACCGTGTGGACGTCGTTCGTCAGGCGCGTGGTGACCGCGAGCACCCAGTTGCCGTTGGTGTCCACGGTGACGTTGCCCAGCTGCTCGCCGTCGACGGTGATGACCACCGTGGCGCCCGGCTCCCCGGTGCCCGTGATCAGCGGCGTGGCGTCCAGCGTGGTGCTGCCGTCCGCCGGCGACTCGATCAGGACCACGGTCCCCGTGTCCACCGTGAACGAGCTCATGTCCATCGCGTCGAGGGTCCCGACCGTGACCGAGGCGGTCGCCATCTGGAGGCCTTCGGACAGCGGCGCGGTGAGCGCCAGCTCCAAGCGCCCGTCGAGTCCACCAGCGCGGTGCCGACCATGGTGCCGCCGATGCTGACGGTCACCGTGGTGCCCGGCGTACCCGTGCCCGTGAGGGTGGGCATCGCGTTCGTGATGGTGGTCCCATCCACGGGCGCGTCGATGGTGACGGCGACCGCCTCGCAGCTGGACGCCGCGGTGCAGACGCCCGTGCTGCAAGGCGTGAACTCGGCGAGCGCCGGGTTGGTGCACGCGCCCGCGCTGCAGGTGTCCGTGGTGCACTCGATGCCGTCGTCGCACTCGCCGTCCGACAAGCAGCTGATGCACTCGTTCGCGCCGCCGGTGCCGACCACGCAGTTGGGCGTGGCCGCGTCGCAGCCCAGGTCGGTGCCCACGCCGCCGTCCACGCACACCTCGCACGTGTTCCCGCCCATGGCGCCGGGATCGCAGTGCGGGGCCGCCATCATGCAACCGGCGTCCGTGCCGGTCGCGTCGGTGTCCGCGCAGGGCAGGCACACGTTGGTGGGATCGCCCGAGCAGACCTCGTCGCCGGCGCACATGCCCGTTTCACCCGGCGATGACCGGTGCGTTGTCGCAGGCGTTCGACGCGCAGCTGTCCACGGTGCAGAGGCTGCTGTCGTCGCACTGCGCGTCGGCCGTGCAGGCCACGCACTGGCGCGAGCCGCTGGCCCCGATGCAGTGCTGGGCCGAGGCGTCGCAGCCCAGGTCCGTGCCGCTGCCGTTGTCCACGCACACCTCGCAGAGCGCGCTGGTGTCGCACACGCCCGTGGCGCAAGGCGTCCCCTCCATGACCGGGGGATTGCTGCACACGCCAGCCATGCACAGGTCCTGCGTGCAGGTAAGGCCGTCGCCGCAGTCGGCACCCGTGACACAGGCCACGCAGCTGCCGCCCACGCAGAGAGGATTGCCCGCGCCGCAGCCGAGATCCACGTCCAGTCCAGTCGCGTCGTCCAGGCACTCCTCGCAAGAAGGCGAGCCGGAGCCAGAGGTGCGGCAGTGCGGCGCCATTGCCATGCAGCCCGCGTCGGTCCCCATGGCAGACGTGTCGGTGCACGACACGCACATGTTGGTGGGCGCGCCCGAGCAGACCGCGCCGCCGGTGCAGGCGCCCGTCATGCCTTCCGCGACCGCGGTGTTCACGCAAACGCCAGTGGTGCAGGCGTCCGTGGTGCACAGATTGCTGTCGTTGCAGTCGCCCACCACGAGGCACTCGACCACGTCGAAGCTGCCCATGGCCGAGACCATGACGCCGTCCACGGTGCCCGTGATGCTCACGCTGTACTCACCGCCCTCGACCAGGCCGGTGATGCCGTCGACCGCGCAGCTCCACACCCCGCCGCTCACGACGCCGGTGCACATGAAGGCGTCCATGCCGTTGTCCTGCGTGACGCTCACGCTCAGCAGCGTGCCGTCCGCGAGGTGGGTGGCCAGGCCGTTCGGTCTGGCGGTGAGCGCCAGGATGTTACCCGTCGGCCCCACGTACGTGATGCTCGGGCCGTCGCAGGTGCCTGCGACACAGATCTCGCCCGAGGCGTTGCAGTCCCCAGTGGAGAGGCACTCGACGCAGACCGCAGGGTCGTTCGAGCGGTCGCACAGCGGCGCGCTGTTGGTGCAGCCCGAGTCCGTCATGCCCACGGGTGCGTCGTCCACGCACACCTCGCAGGCGGGGGTGCCCACGCTGCCGTTGCAGACGCCGTTGCCAGCGCCCAGCGTGCACATCACGCCAGCCATCACGGGCGGGAACGTGCAGGTGCCCGCGGCGCAGGTGTTGGTGGTGCACGCGTTGTTGTCGTTGCAGTGCTTCCCGCCGGTCCAGCCTACAGGCGAACACACCGCCGCCCTGGGCCGTGCACTGCGGGGAGCCCGCGCTGCAGCCGAGGTCGGTGGTCGTCCCCCCTTGCGTGTCGATGCAGCCCACGCACGCCGGGTTCATTGCGGCGCCGTTGCAGATGCCACCCGCGCACAGCGCACCCTGCATGAGCGAGGTGGGCACGCAGACGTTGGCCACGCACGCGTCGGTGGTGCAGGAGTTGGTGTCGTCGCAGTGGTCGTTGGTGACGCACTCACGGCAGATACCGGTCATGTCGCAGTGCCCACCCGAGACGCACTGCGCGTCGGTGGTGCACACGCCGGTGCCGATCTCGATGCGACAGCCCGAGGAGCAGCCGTCGCCGTTGAGGATGCCCCCGTCGTCACAGCTCTCGGCGCCGTCCAGCTGACCATTGCCGCAGCCCGGCACGCGGAACGGGTTGTAGTAGGCAAAGAGCCCCGTGCCTCCGATGCCGGTGACCATGCCCATCTGGAAGTCACCCGAGGACGAGACGACATGGTTGCCGCCAGGAGGTCGAACGTGACCACGGAAACGTCGGGCGACGCAGGACCGTCACGGTAGGGGCGACCAAGACGGCACCGTCGAGCCGCAGCGAAGCCACGCGAGGGGTCTCGATGGTCACCGCGGCGGTGCCCGTGCCCGAGACGTTGACGGCCACGTTCAGCGAGGTGGACCCGCGGAACT
>JADJJE010000047.1 GCA_016706685.1 Sandaracinaceae bacterium
GCCTCCGCCCCCTCTACCCCGTCTTCGCGCAGGCCCAGCTCCTTCATCTTGGTCTGCAGGCTCTTGCGTGAGATCTTCAGCAGCCTGGCGGTGTGCGTCACGTTGCCCTGCGTCTTCTCGAGCGCGCGCACGATCAACTCGCGCTCGACGCGAGCGGTGGCTTCGCGGACGGCCTCTTTCAGGCCCGCCTCGCCGGTGACGTGCAGCGCGTCCACAGCCAGCTCGGTGCCGGGCGACGAGTCCGTGATGCGCGGGCTGGGCCGCGGCTCAGTGCCCGCCCCCAGCACATCGGGTGGCAGGTGCTCGACGCGCACTTCGTCGCCATCGCAGAAGAGCATGCAGCGCTCCACCACGTTCTCGAGCTCGCGGATGTTCCCCGGCCAGGCGTAGCCCTGCAGGCGCTCGAGGGCGTCTGGCGAGAAGGCGCGCACCTCGCGCTTGAGGCGCTTGTTGAACTTCGAGAGGAAGTGCTCCAGCAGCAGCGGGATGTCGCTGGGCCGGTCGCGCAGCGGCGGCAGGACCACCTGCACCACGTTCAGGCGGTAGTAGAGCTCTTCGCGGAACTCGCCGTCGGCGATGGCACCCTTCAGGTCACGGTTGGTGGCCGCGATGAGGCGCACGTCCACCGCAATGGTCTTGATGCCGCCCACCCGCTCGAACTCCTGCTCCTGGAGCGCGCGCAGCAGCTTGACCTGCATGCTGACCGGGATCTCGCCGATCTCGTCCAGGAACAGGGTGCCCTCGTGGGCCAGCTCGAAGCGCCCGGGCTTGCTGGTGACCGCACCGGTGAACGCGCCCTTCTCGTAGCCGAAGAGCTCGCTCTCGATCAGGTCGGGCGGGATGGCGGCGCAGTTCACGCGCACGTAGGGCTTGTTCACCCGCGCGCTGTTCTCGTGGAGCGCGCGCGCGATGAGCTCCTTGCCCGTGCCGCTCTCGCCGGTGATGAGCACCGTGCTGGGCGTGTCCGCCACCTTCTCGATGATGTCGTAGACCGCATTCATCTCGGGCGACTGCCCGATGATGCGGTAGCGCCCCGGCGCGCCACGTGTGGGCGTCATGGAGATCTGGTTCAGCTCACGCGTGCGCGCCGCCTTCTGCACCACGTTCCGGAACTCGGTGCGGTCGAAGGGCTTCGTGACGTAGTCGAAGGCGCCCAACTTGAGCGCCTCGACGGCCGTGTCCACGGTGCCGTGCGCGGTGATCATGACCACGGGCAGGTCGGGATGCTCTGCCGAGCAGTGGGCCAGCAGGCGCATGCCGTCCAACTTGGGCATGCGCAGATCCGTGATGAGCACGTCGATGTGGTGCTCACCGAGGGCCGCGAGCGCCTCTTCGCCGTCGCCCACGGTGAACACGTCGAAGCCATCGCGCTGCAGCTGCGCGGCCAGCACCCGCCGCAAGTTCACCTCGTCATCCGCGACGAGGATCTGCTTGCGCTCTTTCACTCCGTCGCGAGCTCGAGGCAGCGGCTGCCCGTCATGGACGAGTCTTCGCCGAGGCCCGAGCAGAGGAACACGAACGCCGCGTTGGCCCCGGGCGCGCCGGCGGCGACCTCGTGACGCGCCATGACGCCAGGGATGCCGTAGTGCGTGCGCAGCGCAGCGACCGAAGCGCCCAGGCGGTCATCGGCGCCCGGGTTCGAGATCTGCATGAAGGACACGCGGCTCACGTCCACACCACTGGCCGAGCCTGCCAGCGCGAATACGCCGCCTGCCGCGAGCTTCTCTTCCACCGTCAGGCGGGGCGCGCCCACGATCAGATCGAGGGTGCCATCGGCATCCACGTCGCCCAGCGCGAGCGCCGAGCCGAACGCGCCGTCGGTGCAGTCCAGCGCGTCCACGGTGGGGCAGCTGACCTCCATGGCGAGTACTGGGTCGTCGGCCGTGGTGGTGTCGGCGCAACCCGCCTCGAGCGTCATCAGGGCCGCCAGGTCGAACACCTGCACCATGCCCGGGTGGCCGTCGGTGGCTTCGCCGAACCCCATGTAGACCTCGGGCATGCCGTCGCCGTCGATGTCACCGGCCGTGAGCGCTTCGCCGAAGCCGTCGGGGCCATCGATGCAGGCCAACACCACCGCGTCGATGTCGGTAGGCGCGAGGGGGTCCACGCCGATGGCAGCGAGCACCACGCGGTTCTGACCGGGTGCGCTGATGACGGCGAGGTATGGAGTGAGCACCACCAGGGCGGGCACGGTGGGGAAGTCGCTGGCCAGCGTGGCCGCGTCGGGCAGGCTCGCCGTAGTGATGAACTGACCCAAGCGCGCTTCGGCTTGGACGACCCCGGCCGTGTCGGCCACCTCGCTGAGCTCTTGGGGCATGCCACCCGCGAGTGGGATGCGGTAGATGGAGCCACGCTCCCCGCTGGCGCCCGGCGCGCCCACCAATAGTGCGCTGCGTGTTGCCTCGGCGAAGTCCTGGGGCACCGCCGCGACCGCTGTGCCGAACTCGAGACCAGGGCCAGTGTTCGACGTGAATGCTTGGGTGGGCGTGGTCTCGCACTTGACGCGCACCAGGTTGGCAGAGGCCGCCCCGATGGCGATGCAGGTGCCATCGTTGGCGAACCGTGGAAGACCCGTGATGGACGTGCCCGAGCCGACTTCGCAGTCATCGGCGGGGGTCTCACAGGCTGACGACGAGATGCGGAACGTGCCGATGTCGTCGGAGTTCCAGATGTCGTAGAGCCAGGTGCCGGTGTCGGTGCCCCCGCCCACGGCGAGCCGCGTGGAGGGCTCACCGTTGGCGAGGAGGCCCTCGATGGCGGCCACCGTGGCGCCGAAGCCCGTGCGATTGAACGCGTCCGGGCGATTGATGGCTTCCACCGGGGCCTGGTCGCCCAGGTCGACGAAGGTGCCGGGGTTGCAGCCCGCGAAGAAGAGCGTGGCCACGCCGGCGGTGCCGAGGACAGTGCGAAAGAGGCTCATGGTGTTCGGGGCTTTCATCAGAAGCTCACCTGGAGCTGAGCGCCGCCCGAGCGGTCGGCGAAGTTGAAGTGCGGGACCACGGTCCAGTCGCGCGGCTCGAAGACGTTGGCCTCGGAGTCGGGCAGCGGGTCACGCAGGAAGTAGTAGATGGAGAGCAGCCCCAGCAGCGCGCCGATGCCGAACGCCGAGTCCGCGCCGATGCGGTAGATGCGCCCGCGCAGCAGGCGGGGGTCGTCTTCGTTCAGCGTGCCGGCATTGCGAGCGGCCCGCAGGTCGGTTTCGAGGCCGTTGGACATCATGCCGAGCGCGATGCCACCACCGATCATGAGCACGCCCATGGTGGCCGTGGCCCAGGCGCCGCCGCGGTTCATGGCCGGGCGCAAGCGCACCTGGATGGGGATGATCTGGCCTTGGACGATGGTCACGGTCTGCGACCAGTCCTTCATCCCGTCCGACGACACCGTGATGCGGTGCTCGCCGCCCTCGATGTCGCCTTCGTACGGGATCTCGCCCACGCGCTGACCGTCCACGTGAACCGCCGCGCCGGCGATGTTTCCCAGGATGCGCACGCGTCCGTAGGTGACGCGCTCGAGCTCGAGGCGCACGGCCACGTCCTCGCCGAGGCCGATCTCGACCTGCTGCTCGATGCGCTCGTAGCCGGGGCGGGAGACCCACACGGTGTGGGTGCCGGTGGTGATCACGTTGGCGTAGGGCGAGCGGCCCACGGCGCCTTCTTCGAGGTTGTCCACGAACACGTCGGCGTCCGGCGGGTCGGTGACCACGCGCAGGTAACCGAGGAACTGGCCCTGGCTCATCTCCACGATGACCACGTAGACGCGGCCCTGGCCGATGTGGACGTTCTGCTCGACCGTGCGGTAGTCCGGGTGCTCGATGGTCACGCGGTAGTTGCCCTCGTCCAGCGAGTGGTCGAAGGGCGACGGCGAGGTGGCCACGAGCGTGGTGCCCTGGAACACGCTGACCACGGCACCCTCGGGCTCGGTCTGGATGCTGAGCAAGGACTTGATGTCCTCGGGGGGCGTGGTGGGCGGCGCCACGTGGACCGTGGGGGTGCCGGTGCCGTCCGGGTTCACCGTGGCGTCCGGGTTCACGGCGGTGCCGTCCGGGTTCACGGCCACGTCGGGGTTCAGGGTGACGTCCGGGGCGGCGGCGGCGGCGGTGGCCTGGGCGCGCAGGGCCGCGATCTTGGCCCGCACTTCTTCCGCGTCGGAGGCGCCGGGCTCGGCGTCCAGGTAGCGCTGGAAGAGGTCGGCGGCGGGGCCGGGGGTCCCGAAGCGCTCGAGCGCGACGGCCGCGTTGTAGAGGAAGGCGGAGAACGGACGCGCCTCGTAGGCGGCCATGAACTCACGGGCCGCGTCTTCGTAGCGCGCCGCAGCGTAGTGCTCCTGGCCGGACTCCATGTGGCCGCGTGCGGCCAACAGGGATGCGCGCGCGCTGTCCTGAGCGGCCACGGGGTGAGCCACGCTCGACAGCACGAGCGCCAAGAGCGCCACTCGTCCCCAACATGCAGACTTGTACTTCATCTACTCTCCGTAAGTGGTGAGCGCGCGACGCGCTGCCCAACCGTGGGGGCAGCCTATCAGGCCACGGGGCGGGTGGCGAGTGAGTGGCCTGCCCCCTTCAACGCTGGGTCTCGAGCTGCTGGAAGAGGTCGCCCAGCTCCGGGCGCATGCGCAGCCCCTCGCAGTAGTGCCCTGCCAGGACCAGCAGCCGCTGTTCGAAGTCTTCCACGGCGCGCCCGCTGTCCATGAGCGCCTGCTCGGAGGCCGCCTTGTTGGCGCTCATGGTGGTCTCGGTGCGCTCCAGCACCTCGCGCATGCTCTTGACCTGGAAGTCGAGGTCCGTGACCTCTTGGCGCTTGCCGTCCAGCCACGCGCGCGCCTTCTCGGAGGCCCCGCGCGCCAGCTGCCAGCGGTCGAGGCCGTCGGCCAGCTCGCGCAACAGGCGCTGCACGTCACCCGCCGGATCCTTGGGGGGGCGCAGGCCACCCCCTGCCGCGAGGCGCTCGTAGGCCTCGGTCACCGCGGTCTCGCCCTGCTTCTCGGCGGTGAAGTACGGCGCCACATCGGCCTCGGCGCTGCGAGCCGCGGTGCGGGCGCTCGACAGGTCCTCGGCCAGCACGTGCATGGCGTGACCCATGCGGGCCCGGTTCTCGCGCGCCTCGTGGTCCAGCGTCTCCAGCTTGCGCTGCTCGCCCAGGCCCCGCGTGCGCAGGTTCTGGATGGTGCGCAGCATCTCGCGGATCTCCTCGAGCTGGGCGCGCAGCGCGGCAGGCGCGTCGCCCCCGGGGAACGCGCGCGTCAGCATCTGGTCGAAGATGGCCGTGCGGCGTGCCCAGCGCTCGAGCGTGGTGGGCGGCAGCGTGGGCGCCACCTGGGGCCGCGAGGGCACATGGATGGGAGCAGGCCCCGGCGCGTCGTCCTTGGGGGCCAGCTCCTGCAGCGTGTGGATCAACGCGTGCGCATCCACTGGCCGCTGCTCGGGCTTCTTCTCCAGGAGCGCCAGGATCAGCTCTTCGAGGCGCCGCGGACAGGCTGGCGCCAGGCTGCTGGGCCGCGGGGGCGGCTCCTGCATGTGCTTGATGAAATAGCCCGTGATCTCCTGCGACTCGAAGGGCGGACGCCCCGTGATCATCTCGAACAGGATGCAGCCGAGCGCATAGAGGTCGGCCGAGGCGCCCGCGTCGATGTTGGTGAGCCGCTCGGGGGCCATGTACTGGGGCGTGCCGAAGATCTCGCCCGCGTTGGTGAGGCGCGAGTCGCCCATGGAGCGCCCGATGCCGAAGTCCAGCAGCTTCGCCGTGCCGCGCGTCCCGGGCGGGCCGTCGCAGATGAAGATGTTGTCGGGCTTCAGGTCGCGGTGCAGCACATCGAAGTCGTGGGCACGCGCCAGACCCGTAGCGATCTGCAGCCCGTAGGCGCAGACGTCGGCCGGGTTCATGGGGCCCGCCGCCACCAGGTCGGCGAGCGGCCGCCCGCGCAGCAGCTCCATGACCATGAAGAGGCCGCCCTCGGCAGTCTCGCCGTGGTCGTGGATCTCGATGATGTTTGGGTGCGTGAGCGCCGCGGCGTTCTTGGCCTCGCGACGGAAGCGCTCGGCCAGCTGCTCGCTGCCGCGCAGGTGCGGCGCCATGATCTTCACGGCCACGGGGCGGTCCACCAGCGTGTGGCGCGCGCGGTACACCGTGGCCATGCCGCCCTCGCCAATCATCTCTTCGATCAGGTAGCGGCCCGCCAGGGTCTGTCCGAGCCAGGGGTCGGCGGTCTGCTCGAGGGTGGCGTTGTCGACGAAACAGCGCGATTGGTCGTTGGGGTACTTGAGGCCGCACCGAGGGCAGATGCGCATAGCGAGAGGTTCCTTCGTGCTCGGTTGCGCGGAGGGTATCAGGCGCAGCGGCTGCAAGCTCGCACCGTGTGTCCGCGTGTGGGCCCATGTGCGTGGGGCGCTGGCCAGCACGCGCGAAAGGCGGTAGAGCGCGGGCATGCTCTCCATTGATCTGCGCGGAAAGCGCGCGTTCGTCGCCGGGGTCGCCGACGACGGTGGGTTCGGGTTCGCCATCGCCAAGGCGCTGGCCGAGGCAGGCGCGAGCGTGTGCGTGGGCACCTGGCCCCCGGCGCTCGGCATCTTCGAGAACATGCTCCGGCGCGGGAAGCTGGACGAGTCCATGACCCTGGCCTCGGGCGAGAAGATGACGTTCGAACGGGTCTACCCGCTCGACGCCGAGTACGACACCCTCGAGAGCACGCCCGCGGACATCCGCGAGAGCAAGCGCTACCGAGAGCGAGGCGACTTCAGCATCGAGGGCGTGAAGAACGCGCTGATCGCGGACTTCGGCGAGGGCTGCCTGGACATCGTGGTGCACAGCCTGGCCAACGGGCCCGAGGTCAAGAACCCGTTGCTCGAGACCAGCCGGCACGGCTACCTCGCCGCCATCGGGGCCTCGGCCTACAGCTTCACGGCGCTGGTGCAGCAGCTGGGGCCGCTGGTGCGTCCGGGAGGCAGCTTCGTGGGGCTCACCTATCTCGCGGCCGAGCGCGTGGTACCGGGCTACGGCGGCGGCATGTCCACGGCCAAGGCGGCGCTCGAGAGCGACACGCGGGTGCTGGCCTTCGAGGCCGGCCGCAAGTGGGGCCATCGCGTGAACGTCATCAGCGCGGGGCCCTTCGCGTCGCGCGCGGCGTCGGCCATCGGCTTCATCGGGCGCATGATCGACTACTACGCGGCCAACTCGCCGCTGCCCGAGGCGCTGACCGCGGCCGAGGTGGGCAACACGGCGGCGTTCCTGTGCAGCCCGCTCGCCAGCGGCATCACGGGCGAGACCCTGCACGTGGACAAGGGCTACAACACCATGGCCGTGCCGGCCGACGTGCAGGGCATCCTCGAAGCGCTCGCGCGCGAATAGCGGTACCCTCGCCGGGCCGCAGGAACACGGCGAGCGGCAAGGGCACGCAGGGCAACCCAGGCAACCCCAGGCAACCAGGAGCGTCGAGATGAGTTCAGGCCAACGAGACACGCACAGCGCGCACGAGACCCCCTGGTGGCGGCGCGCGGTGTTCGGTGTGCTGTGTGCCGGCCTGCTCGCGGTCGCGGCCCACGCCAGCGCCCAGGCGGTGCCGGCCGAGGACACGGCCCGCGAAGCCGACGCAACCGATGCCGACGCAACCGATGCCGACGCCACCGAAGCCGGCTCCACCGAAGCTGACGGTGCCGACGCCGACGCCACCGAAGCCGGCTCCACCGAAGCTGACGGTGCCGACGCGGACAGCCCCGCGGACGAGCCGGTGCTGCCCTTCGTGCCCACCGAGCCGGCCACGTACCCCATCCCGTACTCGCAGCGGCCGCTCAACCTGCCGCGCTTCCACGCGCGCGCCGGCGGTGGGTTGCGCGTCTACCACTACGACGACGAGACTCGCGCCCGCACCAACCAGGACACCTCCATCTCGATGACCCTGGGCGGCAGCTTCGCCGTCACCGACTGGCTCGAGTTCGGCGTGATGGACGAGCGCATCGGCATGCGCCACCCGGTGATCGCCGGCGGCGAGATCCCGCAGGGCCTCGTCGCCCTGGCGCTCACCCCCGACCTCGAGTTCGGCGACATCCCGGTGCACGCCCGCGTGCGCGTGGTGGCGGACCCGTCGTTCGACGTCTCCATCGACGTCGGCGTGGTCATCCCCGTCACGGGCGACCTCGCGCTGTTCGGCGCCACGGTGGTGCGCGGCCGGCTCTCGGAGCGCTTCACCATCGACAGCGGCCTCGAGGTAGCGCTGCGCTTCGATCGCGACGACAACGACCCACACTTGGACTTGTTCCTGCCGTTCTCGGCGCTCATCCAGCTGCACCCCGCCGTGTTCCTCGCCGCGCGCACGGGCGTGCGCTGGGAGGACTTCGACAACCTGGCCTTCCCGCTGGGCTTCGAGTTCGGGTACACCATCGCGAACGACGTGCGCCCGCTCATGGACATCACGTTGGGCTTCGGCTTCCCCGCGCTGGTCACCCCCAACAACCCGGACAAGGCGCAAGAAGACGTGTGGCAGGTGACCATCGCCGGCTACGCCTACTTCGCACTCTATCTGCTCTTGACACCGCTCGAACGCCGATGGTAGTCGCGAGCGATGAAGACCTGGATGGGACTCGCCATGCTCACGCTGGCCCTCGGTTGCGCCAGCCACGAGGCAGCGCGCCTCGAGCGTCAACAGAGCAACCTTCGGCGTCGCGCCGGTTTCGACCTGCAGTGCCCCGAGCAGGAGCTGACACTCACTCCCCTCGGACGAGTGCAAGGCAACGGCTACACCCAACAGTATGGAGTCCGAGGTTGTGGTCGACAGGGGACGTACGTCCAGATTCTCCGATCCTGGGATGCCGACTGGATCGCCAACACGAGTGGCGGCGACTCTGGACAGTGAGTGACGCTCCGCTCGATTGAGCGACGTACACGCTGGAACCCGTGATGCAGGTCCACCTCCTCGACGGCACCTACGAGCTCTTCCGTGCGCACTTCGGGGCGCCTTCGCGGCAGTCGCCCAGCGGCCAAGAGGTGGGCGCTACGGTGGGGCTGCTGCGCTCGTTCGCGGCGCTGCTGCGCGAGCCTGGTGTCACGCATGTGGCCTGCGCCTTCGATACCGTGATCGAGTCGTTCCGGAATGACCTCTTCGCGGGCTACAAGACCGGCGAGGGCATGGACCCGCTGCTGTACGCACAGTTCCCGCTGGCCGAGCGCGCCTGCGAAGCGCTGGGCATCGTCACGTGGCCCATGCGCGACGTGGAGGCCGACGACGCGCTCGCCAGCGCCGCCGCACGCCTGCGCGACGACCCCTCCGTGACACGCGTGCTGGTCTGCTCACCCGACAAGGACCTCACGCAGTGTGTGCGTGGCGAGCGCGTGGTGTCGTTCGACCGGCGCAAGCAAGAGACGCTCACCGAGGCCGGCGTGCTGGCCAAGTTCGGCGTGCCGCCCGCGTCCATCCCGGACTACCTGGCGCTCGTGGGCGACACGGCCGACGGAATCCCCGGGATCCCGCGCTGGGGCCAGAAGGGCGCCGCCGCGGTGCTCCTGCGCTACGGCCACCTCGAGGCCATCCCGGACGACGCCGCGGCCTGGGACGTGAGCGTGCGAGGCGCGGCTGCCCTGGCCCAGAACCTGGCCGCCCAGCGCGAGGACGCGTGCCTGTTCCGCACGCTCGCCACCCTGCGCGAAGACGTGGCGCTCACACCGCCGGCCACCATGGAGGCGCTGCGCTGGAAGGGCGCCGACGCGGCCGCGCTCGGAGCGCTGTGCGCGGAGCTGGGCATCAGCCCGCCAGCGCTGCCCGCGGCGTGAGGGCTTCAGGCGGGAGCGATGCCGAGCCCCAAGGCCAGCCGCAGGCCGCGATCAACTTCGCTCAGCTTCCGGCGCGAGAGCGACCCCACGCGTTGCTCGAACAGGCTCTTGTCCACCGTGACGACCTGGCACACGAGGGCCACCGAGGGTCTGGGCAAGCCTGTTTCGCGGGCCGATAGCTCCACGTTCCCAACGGCCAAGCCACGCTGCAGGTTCGTGGTCAGCGGCACCACCATCACGGTGTGGAGGAGGCTGTCCGTCAAGAGGTCGTCTTGAACGATCACCACGGGCCGGCGAAAGCCCGGCGCCGAGCCCTGTGGCTCCGCGAAATCGGTCCACCATGTCTCCCCGCGCTTCACTCGCTGTCCCACTCCACGCTGAGCAGCGCCCGGCGTGCGGCCTCGCGCTGGAAGTCGTCCTTCGACGACGAGGCATCGTCGAATGCAGCGCTGTAAGAGCTGGTGATGCTCCGCTCGCTGCGCTCGGTGAGGTAGGCCTTGATCGCCCGAGTGAACAGCTCGCTGCGCGAGAGCCCAAGGCGTTTGGCGGCCTCCTCGGCTTCCGCAAAGACCTCATCGGGAATCGAGATCGCGGTCTTCATGGGCGAAGTATAACCAGAGTTATACTCGGCGACCAGTGTGTGGCCTGTGTGAGCTACCACCCCTGGCGAGGGCGCGCCGCGCTCAGCTCTTGGGCACGCGCACGGTGACGCGCACCTCGGGCTTCACCTTGAGGGCCCCGCCCAGCGCCTTGTAGGGCTTTATGCCGAAGTCCGGCTGCTGGAGCGTCACGTCGGTGGTCCAGCTGCTGCCGTCCTCGCGGATGGTGGCGCTGACGGTGCGCGTCTGGCCGTGCAACGTGAGGTTGCCGGTGACCACGCGGGTCTGCCCCTGCTCGCGCACGGACGTGGACTCGAAGGTGATGGTCGGGTAGCGGCGGCTGTCCAGCACGTCGTCCGAGATGTTGGCGAGGATCTTCTTCTTGTCGCCGTCGCCGAGGGTGCCGTGGTCTTCGCGCCCGTCCTTCATGGCGTTCAGCACGCTGACGCGGTTCGCCTGGAAGGTGGCCTTCACGGACGACAGGTCGTCGGCCACGTCGATGCTGAACTCGTCCACGCGCATCTTGAGGTCGTGGGCCACCTTGGCGAGCAGCCCGTCCTTGTAGGAGAAGAGCAGGACTTCAGCGGACTTGGCGTCGAACTTCGGCATGGGGCGGAGCCTAGCCGCAGGGGTGGGTGGGTGCAATTTGGCGCCGACCGGCGACTCCGGCGTGGCGCGAGTCACACGCTGCGGACGCGCTTCAGCTCCTCGAGCCCCTCGAGCGTCTTGGGCCAGTCGCCCTTCAGCAGCCGCGACAGCCCGCGGTCGGCCAGCAGCACCCCATCGTTCTGGCAGCGCGCGCAGTAGTTGGTCTCGTGGTCGGCGTAGCGGATGCGCTGAATGGGCTTTGCGCACACGGGGCACGGCTGCCCGTACTTGCCATGGGCCGCCATGTCGGGGCGGAAGGCCGTGACCTTCTCGGGGAAGCCGCCGTCCAGCTCCGTGATCATGCGCTCGCGGAACTCGCTGAGCACGGCCCGCGTGGCGTCGTACAGCCGCCCGAAGTCATCGTCCGTGAGGCGCGTGGTCCAGCGCACCGGGGTGAGCCGCGCGCGGTGCAGGATCTCGTCGCTGTACGCGTTGCCGATGCCGCTCAGCACGCGCGGGTCGGTCAGCGCGCGCTTGATGGTGTGGTTCTCGGCGGTGAGCGCTGTGCGAAAGCCAGCCAAGTCCACCTCGAGAGGCTCCACCCCGCCCGGGTCGTGCTCCCGCAGCGCGGCCTCGCCCGACACCACGTGCAGCTTGGCGCGCTTCTTCTTGCTAACCTCGCCGAGCGACAGCCGCCCAGTAGGGAAGTGCAGCGCGAACAGCGCCCCCGCCCGCGGGGAGAGCGGCTTCAGCGGCTTGCCACCCGCGACCGCCGGCTCGAAGCGCAGCCGCCCCGCGATCATCAGGTGGATGACGAAGTGCAGCTCGCCCTCGAAGCTGAGCACCACGCGCTTGCCCAGCCGGCTCACCTGCGTGACCACGCGCCCCTCGGCGCTGGCTGGCGCAGGGGTCACGGTGCGCAGCACGAAGGGGCTCAGCAGCTCGAAGCTGGAGAGCGGCTGGCCCACGACGCGCGCGCGCAGCGCGTGGCAGTAGGCGTCGATGTCGGGCAGCTCGGGCATGGGGTTCGCGTGCGGATCACCCGTGTGGGCGACCGTTGGGGAGTCTACCAGCGCCGAGATGGCACGGTGCGCAGGACGCTCGACAACGCGCCCCGGCGCCCTGTTAGACTATTGGCGAATGAGCTGGCGACTCCTCCTGGCCCTGGTGTGCGTGCCCACGGTGCTGGCGTTCGACCTGCTGCTGATTCGCCGCATGCTCACCGCGTGGCAGCGCGCGCACCGCAGCGCGCACCTCTACATCATCGCGGGCACGGCCATGTCCTTCGTGCTCGGGTTGGCCGGTGCCGCCCTCGTGGTGCTGGAGCTGGACCAGAGCGGCACGGACCGGGGCGCGTGGACGGTGCTGCGGGGCACGCTCACGCTCGCCACGGGGGTGAGCATCGCCTGCGTGGCGCTCTTCGGCGCGGCGGCGTTCCGCGAGCACGTGGCACGCGCCCAACAAGTGGCGCGCGTGTTCGCGCTCCTGGTGGTGGGGCTGACGGGGCTCGGGCTCGTGGTGGAGCCGGCGAACGTGCCGTCACCCGCTACGTGGAGCTACGGCCTGCGCTTGCCACTCGTGGTGCTCAACGTCTCCGCGTTCGGCTGGGTGGCCCTCGCGGCGCTGCGCACCCACGCCTCGCTGGCCGAGGCGCAGGCGCTCGGGCGCGACACCAACCCGCTGGTCTTGCGGCGCATGCAGGTGCTGGGACGTGGCTCGGCGCTCGCGGCGCTGGGGCAGGTCACGCTGCTGCTGCCGGGCGTGCACGCGCGCATCGACGGCGACGCCCTGGGCTGGACGGCCATGTCCGCTTCGCTCTTGGGCGCGCTCGCCTTCGTGACGGCCATCTTCCTGACGTGGGCCACCCCACCGTGGGTGCGCGACCGCTGGCTGCGTGAGGCGCGCGTGTCCGCCACGCACGGCCCGGTGGAGGACGCATGAGCCCCTTCGACGCCGTGGCCGCGCGCCTCGAAGCGAAGACGGCGCTGACGCGCACGCAAGCCCGCGGGACGCTGCGCCTGGCCTGCCGCGAGCTGGGTGTGCCGAGCGACGCGGCGTCACGCGCCGACATGCAGCTGCTGCTCTCGCGCGGGTTGGTGCCGGCGCTCAAGGCGCGGCGCGTCGCGTACCCCGATGACCTGCTGCATGCGCTGAACCAAGCGCTGGCCGCCGCCAGCGAGGGCGGCGCGGCGGCGCTGTACGGCATGTTCGACGACCTCGACTGATCGCCGGGGTCTGCGCGGCAGGCGGCTTGCTACGAGCCTCACCGCGGGCATAGCCTCGATCCATGCGCCCACGTCTCGTCGCCCTCATCGTGTCGCTCGCCTGCTCGGGGCTGGCCAGCTGTGACACACCGCCGGAGTCGCTCGGGCCACGCGCGTTCTTGGTCACGCGGGTCAGCATCGCGCTCGCGACGAGCGAAGACGGGGTCGCGGGCCTCGACCTCGACGGAGTCACTTCCACGGACGATCTACCAGCGGAGGACGGGGCGTGCGCGCACGCGGACCTGATCGGACTCGAGGGTGAGCCCGGCGTCGACAGCCAGCTCGCCATGCTGGGTGGGGCCATCGCGCTCTTCGGCTTCGGCGACATCAACGGCGTGCTGCAGCAGACCATCAATGAGGGCGGCCTGACCATCTTGGTGGAGCTCGACATGGTGGAGAACCTGGTGTCCGATCGCCGCGTCACCGTGTCGATGGTCCGCGGGGAAGGGCCGCTGGCACTGGGCACCGACGGACAAGCCGAGCCCGGTCAGTCGTTCGACATCATGACGGGCGCCGAGCCGTCTGGAGGAGAGGGCGCCATCGAGGACGGCGTGATCACCTTCGGCCCCATCCCCGGCCTGACGCTGCCGCTGCGCTTCCTGATGACCACGGGAGACGTGCGGCTCACGCGCATGCACGGGCGCTTCACCATCGACGAAGACGGCCGCGCGCACGGCATGCTGGGGGGTGTGGTGCCCATCGCCGACATCCAGGCGCTGGTCGCGCGTGTCATCGCCGACGGAGGCGGCACCGGCAACGCCTCGCTCCTGCCCATCTTGGATCGCGCGCTGAGCGGTGTGGCCGACTCCGACCTCGACCCCGAGACCATGCGCTGCACGGGCATCACCGCGGGCATCGAGATCGAGGCCGTGGAGGCGTTCATCCTGCGCTAGCCGACCCTTCGCGCTAGCCTCCGACCCGTGGACTTCCCCGGCCGCAGGCAGATCTTCGGCGCGCACATCGAGGCGCGGCGCCACCCGCTGGTGCCCGAACTCGCGCTCTTCCTGCTGGGCGAGGGGGTGGACCTCGAGGCGCACGTGCACGCCATCGTGGAGACCGACGACACGCCCATGTGGGCCTTTGCCTGGGCGGCGGGCGCAGCCCTCGCGCGGCACCTGCTGGACCACCCAGAGTTCGTGCGTGGGCTCGACGTGATCGACTTCGGAGCCGGCTCGGGCATCGCGGGGCTGGCGGCGGCGCGCGCGGGGGCGCGGTCCGTGGTGTGCGTGGACCTCGACCCGGAGGCGTTGGTGGCTTGCGCTGCGAACGCCGCGCTGAACGGGCTGGCCATCACCACGGCGACGACGCGGCCGGCGAGCTGGGACGTGGCCCTCGCGGCAGACGTGCTGTACGAGCGCAGCAATGCGCCGATCCTGACGGAGCTGGCCGCCTGCGAGGCGGTCACCCTGGTGGGCGAGTCCAACCGCCCGGGTACACCACGCGTGTCAGCCAGCGCGCTCGCCGTCTACGACGTGCGCACGTTCCCGGACGTGGACGTGCCGGTGACCCGAGCGGCCATCTACCGCTTCGAAGGGCGCCTCGGCTTCGAGCCCGGCTAGCGCCAGACAAGGCCTGGCCAAGCGCCGTGCGTCACGCGGAATGGCTCACGCCGCCGCGCCTCGTGCGCTATGGTCGCGGCCGAAGGTGAGCACGTGACATCGATCAAAGAGCTGGCGGCCCGAATCGCCTCGAGAGATTCCCCGCGAACGGAGGCCACGCTACAGGCGGACATCCGCCAGCTGTTGCTCGACCACCGGCTGGGCCTCACGGACGACGTCTTGCTCGAGCCGCAGGCCGGCGAGGGGCGGCGCATCGACGTGGAGGTCGGCTCCACCGTTATCGAGGTCAAGAAAGACCTCCGCAACCCCGCTGTTCTACGCGACGCCGTCAAGCAGCTGCGCGGCTACGTGCGCGCTCGTGAGGCGGCCTCCGATCGTCGGTACGTCGGGGTGCTCACGGACGGGGCGGAGTGGCGCTGCTATCACTTGCGCCAGGACGAGCTGCACGAGACCGGCAGCATGCTGACCGTCAGCCCCACGAAGCCGGATGTGGACACGCTCCTGATCTGGCTCGAGGGCGTGCTGGCCACTGCTCGCGACATCAAGCCCACGCCCGAAGAGATCTACGCGCGCCTCGGAGTGGGCAGCAGCTCTCACAGCCTGGACCGCGCGAGCCTCGCGGACCTCTATGAGCAGCACCGCGACGACCCGGTCGTTCGCACCAAGCGCCTGCTCTGGGCGCGGTTGCTGGAGACCGCTCTCGGCACGCAGTTCCAGGACAGTGACGACCTCTTCGTCGAGCACACGTTGCTGGTGAACACGGCCGAGATCATCGCGCACGCACTGCTAGGGCTCTCGCCTGAGCACTTGGCGCCGCGCTCACTGCTCTCGGGCGCCAAGTTCGACGAGGCCGGCGTTCACGGCGTCGTCGAGTCCGACTTCTTCGACTGGGTGGTGGACGTTCCGAAGGGCGACTCGTTCGTGCGCACCCTCGCCCGGCGCATCGCGCGCTTCGACTGGCGCGCGGTCGAGCACGACGTCCTGAAGGTGCTCTACGAGTCGGTCATCTCGGCGGAGACCCGCAAGAAGCTGGGCGAGTACTACACGCCCGACTGGCTGGCGCAGAAGGTGGTGGAGACGGCGGTCCCTGCGCCGCTGACCACGCGCGCGCTCGACCCTTCGTGCGGGTCGGGGACCTTCCTCTTCCACATGGTGCGGCGCTACCTGGCGGCGGGAGAGAAGGCCGGGCACACCATGGCGCAGCAGCTCGACGGCGTGACGCGCAACGTGGTGGGCATGGACCTGCACCCGGTGGCGGTCACGCTGGCGCGCGTCACCTACCTGCTCGCCATCGGCCCCGAGCGCTTGGCGGCGGAGCGAAACCCGCTGCGCGTGCCCGTGTTCCTGGGCGACTCCATGCAGTGGCGCAACGCCCGCTCCTCGCTGTGGTCGGCCCACGAGCTGCGCGTTCCCGTGAATGACCAGCGCGAGCTGACGGAGTCCGAGTTCGTCTTCCCGCAGAGCCTGCTGGCCGACCCGGCTGCCTTCGATGAGCTGGTGTCGCAGCTGGCGGATCGCGCGTCGAAGGGACGCAAGCACGGGGCAAAGCCTTCGCTCAACGCCCTGTTCCTGAACCTCGCGATTCCGGAAGACGCGCGAAAGGCCATCACCGCCACCTTTCACTTGATGTGCCGCCTGCACGACGAGGGCCGCGACCACATCTGGGGCTACTACATTCGCAATCTCGCGCGCCCCGAGTGGCTCGCGCGGCCCGAGAACCATGTGGACGTGCTGGTGGGCAACCCGCCCTGGCTCGCGTTCCGACACATGCCCGAGGACATGCAGGCGGACTTTCGCGACATGAGCGAAGCGCGCGGGCTCTGGCATGGGAGGAAGTATGCGACGCAGCAGGACCTTTCGGCGCTATTCGTGGTGCGCGCCCTGGAACTCTACCTGCGGCGTGAGGGGGGTCGTTTCGCGTTCGTCATGCCGAGTGCAGTGTTGGATCGTGGGCAGTACGAAGGCTTTCGCAGTGGCACCTACGCGGGAGCGCAGGACCAGCTGAACCTGCAGGTGGCGCTCGATCCGCCTTGGGACCTTCGCAAGATTCGCCCCCACTTCTTCCCCATTTCCGCTTCCGTCGTGTTCGGGTCGCGTTCCAAGACCGCGTCACCCATGCCCGAAGCCGGAGAGCGCTGGGTGGGCAAGCTGCAGAAGACGAACGCCACTTGGTCTGCCGTGGAGCGGTTCATTCAACGCGAGGCGAGTCACACGGAGCGGGGCGAGGCCGAAGTGCGCTCGCCCTACCACCCTAGATTCCGAAACGGGGCGACCATCTTTCCGCGGGTGCTCTTCATGGTGCAGCCTGTTTCAGCTGGTCCCCTGGGGCAGGTGCGAAATCGCATTTCGGTTCGCACCGCGCGCAGCGCGACCGAGAAGGCTCCGTGGAAGTCAATACCCTCACGCGAAGCGGTCGTGGAAAGCGAGTTCGTCTTTCGCGTTCACCTCGGCGAAACTGTGCTGCCGTTTCGCGCACTGGAGCCCATGCAGGCGGTGCTGCCTATCGAACGTCGCGGAATCCTGGAGGAGTCGAAGATCGAGGGGTATCCCGCGTTGGCGAATTGGTGGGCTGAATCGAGCCAGCTTTGGGAGGCTCACCGCTCGAGTGCGCGACTCACGCTCATGCAACAGCTCGACTATCACGGAAAGCTCCGCGGGCAGCTTCCTGTCCCACCCGAGCGAGTGGTCTACGCAAAGGCCGGAATGCACCTTGCCGCCGCAAGACTCAGTGATCCCCGCGCGATCATCGACCACAAGCTCTACTGGGCGGCCATTACGACCCCCGAGGAGGGCCAGTACCTCTGCGCTATCTTGAACGCGGTCGTCGTCACGGAGCGCGTCCGCCCACTCATGTCCTACGGCAAGGATGAGCGCGATATCGACAAGTACGTGTGGTCGCTGCCCATCCCCATGTTCGACCCACGAACCCTCTTCACCAGCGTATGCGCCGGGCTCGGGCGCGACGCTGAAGAGTTCGTTGCCCAGGTGGGCATCGGCACCCAGCACTTCGCGAGTCAACGGCGCCTAGTCCGCGACCTACTCGCGGAGAGCAATGTAGGCCGTGCCATCGAGCAGGCGGTGACGCAGCTCCTGGACGCTCCAAGCGCCTCCCACGTGGCATTGCCCGACCCGACGGAGGCCAACATCACCGCGCTGCTCGAAGCCGGGCGAACCACGGAAGCCCGCGCACTCGCGGCCGGGACGCGCTGGGAGGCTGTCCTCGCTCCACCGGTCACGAAAGTCGCCGAGACGGCTTCGGCCACCGGTGACCTGCCTGCGAACCTCCACTGGGTGGCCGAGAACGCGACCGCCTACCGCGCCAAGTGGGTGGCGCTGAAGGCGGGGTCTCTGGTGGCGTCCGGGAGCTCGCTCGATGCGCTGAAGCAGGAGCTTCAGAGTCGTGTCGACCACGCGGAGTTGACGCTCATGCAGGTGCCGACGTGAGCGTGCGCATGCCGTGGGCCACGGGGAGTGCCCGCTTCGCGATCGAGCGCCGAGCCGACACAGGGCTGTTGGTGACCGCCGTGGAGTGCCGCATTGGGGCCGGCCAGGAGAAGTACTCCGCGTTGCTCGACACGGGAGCGCAGTGGTCGGTGATCGGTGGTGACCTTGCGAGACACCTGACACCCGGAACCGCTGGACCCACGCTCACGATGGCCACGCGGCAGGGGCTCATTCTCGGTACGCTGGAGCGCGTCTCGGTGCACCTGCTCGCGGAGCCAGGCTGTGGAGCGGACTTGCTCGTGGACGCCACGATCCTGCTGGCGCCCGAATGGCAGGGTCCCATCGTGCTCGGCATGCGCGGTTTGCTCGAGCGCGTGCGCTTCGAGCTCGACCCCGACCAGACAGGAGCCGACTGTTGGTGGTCCTTCGGGACGGGTCGCTGACCGCGCGGTCTGTGCACCTGCGAGCCGCCGCGCGTCACCGCTGCTCGTAGAACACGCCGCTGAAGCTGCCCGAGATCTGGCCACCGGACACCGGCTCGATCACGTCGAGGGTCAGCACGCCGTCCGTGAGCAGACCCAGGGTGCGCAGCAGCGGGCCGGTGGGGCGGAAGGTCAGCTCCACCACGGCGGCGAAGTTGGTGAGCCCGCCCAGCGGGATGATGGCGCCGCTCTCGAACAGGGCCGGATCGATGACGAAGCCCAGCACAAGCACCTGGCCCGAGGGGCGGACGCCCAGCACCCGGATGGTGGTGGCGTTCATCAGCTCGGGGTCCACGCCGGCCACGGCGTCGAAGGCCTGCGGGAGGTTGACGGTGGGCGGGTCGCTCGCCCACGTCACGGCGGCGCGCTCCTCGGTGATGGCGGTGAGGTCCAGCGTGTCGAAGGTGGTGTCGAAGGTGCCGCTCACGTTGGCCACGGCGAACAGGCAGATGGGCGCGTCCACGGGGCGGGCCAGCTGCGCGGGGAGCCCACCTTCGAGCTCGGCCTCGATGTCCACACGCGCGCTGCGGATGTAGTCCTGCACCTGGGCCGCCGACTCGGGGGCCACGTCGGCGCCCAGCAGCGCCGTGACGCGCGCCACCTCGGCCAGCAGCGCATCTTCGTCCCAGGCGGTGTCCAGCAGGTGCTGCATGCGAGCTTCGTAGCGCCGCCGGATGCTGGGCACCTCGAAGAGGCGGGCGCCCAGCCGCCCCGTGGTGAACACCGAGCGAAGCGGCCCGTTGATGGACCCGAGGCCCTGGTTCTGACGCAGCGGCGCGAACGCCGCGTCGGGGCCCCACGGCATGAAGTAGAGCTTGCTGTTGATGGGGTCGCGGTAGGCAAACCAGTTGTTGCGGTTGTTGCTGTAGCCATCCCACTGGCCCACCAGCGCCTCGGCCGCCCAGAACGACAGGAACGCATCCACGTGCACGCGCGCGCTGACGCCGCGGAGCATGTCCCCCTGGTCGGGGCGCTCGAGCGCCTCCTGCAGGTCCGCGAGGAACTCCCGGTCCAGCTGCTCCTCGGTCTTGCTCTGTATCCCGCCCAGGTACGGCGCCGTGAAGTCGCCGAGCTGCCCCTCGAAGAGCGCGCCATCGGGGTCCTCGAAGTAGAGCCGCAAGAAGGGCTTGTTCATGCTGTCCACGTGCGTGAACACGCCCAGGTCTTCGCCGTTCACGCTCACCCGCGCGTGGTTGCAGCGCGGCGCGGGCACCCCGGCTGCGTCCATCACGCGGTAGGTGAGGCACGTGCGCAGGTGGCTCGGGTCTTGGTTGTCGTTGTTGAGCGTCATGCGCTCGAGCCCATACGGGCCCAGGTCCTCGGCGAAGCGCAGCTTGAGCGACGGGCGCGCGCTGCTCAGCGAGCCGAAGAAGCCCTTCTTGCGGACCTCCACGTTCTCGAAGCGCATGCCGTCCACCGTCACCGTCGCCGTGAAGTACTCGTACGGGCTCTCGCTGGAGCACAGGTCGGCGAGTGAGCGGCCCTGGTCGCGCAGCTCGGCCCAGTCCGGGTCGGTGAGCTCCACCTCCACCTGCAGTACGTGGTCGGGGTCGAAGGCGGCGTCCGTGGGGTCGGCCGCGCGCGAGAAGTCACCACGGTCGGCGGCGCAAGCGGCGAGGCCGAGCGTCAGCAGCGCGAGCGCGAACCGGTGGGTGCCCGGGGTGGGCGGAGCGAGCATCGCAGCATCTTCGCCGGCTGCGCGGGCCTTGTCACCTGCCCAGCCGGAGCGGACGAGCAGTGATCTAGACAGGTCCACGCTGCCGCACGAGTACGCTTACGTCTACGCTCACGTCTGCGACGAGGTACTAGCTCGCGAGGTCTGGATGCGGGTGCCCTCCAGCTGCAGCTTAGCCTCCCGGATGGCGCCTTGGTACACGTCCCAGTAGTCCTCGCGCGTGCACCAGAGGCGCAGCTGCCAGTTCACCGTGCTGCCCCCGAGGCCTGCCAGGAACACCTGTGGAGCGGGCTCGGGCAGCACCCCGGGCACCAGGCCGGCCACCTTCTCGAGGGCCACGCGCGTGGCGTCGAGGTCGGCGTCGTAGGGGCTGCTGATGCTCACGTCCGCCGCTCGGGGAAGTGCGTGACGTTGTCGATGGTGGCGCCGAAGATGGCGTTGTTGGGGACGATCAGCCGGCGGTTGTCGGACGACTTGAACTCGCAGGTGAAGAGGTCGATGGCCTCCACCACGCCGTCCACGCCGGCCACCTTCACGTGGTCGCCCACCTTGAAGGGCCGGAAGATGAGCAGCATGACGCCCGACGCGAAGTTGGTGAGCGTGCCCTGCAGCGCGAGGCCGATGGCCAGACCGGCCGCCGCGATGAGGCCGGCGAAGCTGATGGTCTGCACGCCGAAGACACCCGGGCAGGCCACCCCGACGCTGACCAAGGATGCTGTAGCGCACCAGGTTGGCGAAGAAGCGCGTGAGCGTGAGGTCGAAGTTGCGTGCCTCGAGCGCGCGCCGCAGCCGGTTGGACACCGAGTTGGCGACCGCCCAGCCGGCCAGCACGGCCAGCAGGACGCCAATGCCCTTCATGCCCCACTGGGTGGCGGCGGCTAGCGCCTCGAGCAGCTTCTCGATGTCCGCCGGCTGCGTCCTACAGGACGGCCCGGCTCAGCGCAACGTGTAGATCAGGCTGATGAGCGTGTTGGTGTCGAACTCTCGGGGGCAACCGGCACGCGGTCGTACTCCGGGCGGAACTTCACCTCCCGATGGCCAGATTTTCCACCAGGCGCGCGTTCAGGCTGGCTTCCCAGTTGGGGCGGATCCCGCCGACCCTGATCGGCTTCGCCTGCTTTAGTAGTTCAAGTTCACCAGGAACTCGACCCCGTGGCGCCAAGTCCCGTTCTCGTTGAACGCGTGGGTACAGCCCCCGTAGAAGAGGCGCAGAGCGTGGATGTCCTGGAAGTTGCGGACCCCGCGTGCACTCAGGGCGCAACGGGTTTGGCGACGTCGGCCTCGCTGCAGATGACGCTGGTTGGCGCTGTTCTGGCGGTTGTCGAAGGTGAAGTCATGTGAAGAAAGCCTCGAGGAGCCAGACCGCGTGCTCTCACGTTCGCCCGATCGGGTTGCGCAGGTAGCCAGCCTGGAACTGCACGCGCGTCGGAGACCCGCGAAAGCTAACCGGCCGATGCGCCACGGCGATGAAGAGCGCGTCGTTGGCCGTGAGGAGATGTCATGTAGCCGCAGCCGCAGGTTGAGGTTGCGCGAGAGGTTGATCTCGTAGTTGCCCGGCCCGCCGCCGTCCGCGTCGGCCTGGCCGAA
>JADJJE010000048.1 GCA_016706685.1 Sandaracinaceae bacterium
TCACCTGCTTTCGTGTCGTATGGGGCCGTAGCGCGCCCAACCGTTCATAGGAGCGGCGGCGGAGAGGGTGCCGCCTCACCCGCCACTCACGCGTCGGCCTCGCGTTCGCCCCAACTCAGAACGGACATCAGCTGATAGTACGCGAGCGGCACGATTCCGAGGGTCAACGCTGTGGAGAACAACGCGCCGGCTGCCATCGTGAGCCCGAGTCCCTGGAGCATGGGGTCGAAGAACAGTACACCGTCGCCAAGCACAACGGTCAGCGCGGTAAGGACGATCGGCCGAAGCCGCGTCTCGCCCGCGAGAAGGACGGCCTCCCGCACGCTCGCTCCCGCGGCGACGCGCTGGCCGGCGAAGTCGACGAGTAGAATCGAGTTCCGCACCATCAGCCCGGCGAGGGCGATCACCCCAATCACCGCCATTCCCGAGAGCGGCATGCCCAGGATGAAGTGCCCAGGGATCACGCCAATGAACGCCATGGGGATCGGAAGCATAACGACCCATGGAACGAGGAACGATTGGTACCATGCGACAAGCATCACGTAGATGAGGAGCAACACGATCGCGAAGGCCGCACCCAGGTCGCGGAACAGCTCGTACGTCACGGTCCATTCCCCGCCCCAGCGGACCGCGAGCTCGTCCGACTCAGGCGCGTCGGAGTTCCAGAGCGTGCGAACCGGTCGAGCTCGTGGGCCGACGTCCTCGCCCAACCGCGGACTCAGGTCGATCGCGTTGTAGATTGCTCCTGCACCCGTGACCTCAGCGGTCACCGAGACGAACGGTTGCAGGTCTTTTCGCATCAGAGGATAGGTGCTTCGAGTCGGCGCACGCTGCCAATGTCCGAAGCGTGGACCGGCGGCCCGACCATCGAGCTGAAGTACAACGAGCTGAGATCGGCCTCGCTGGCGCGATGGGCGCGCGCCACCTGAAGCCTAACGGCCACGGGTTCTCGTTCTCTCGGCAGGTAGGCCCACCCGCTGGTGTCCCCGTGGAACAGAGTGCGAACGGTGGTGGCCACTTGCGCCGGAACGACGCCCCGCACGGCGGCGTGCTGCTGATTCACCTCGTAGCGCAGCACGGGAGGGCCGCGGCGCGCCGACCAGTCCACATCGACGATGCCAGGCGTCGACTCGAACAACTGCTTCACCCGTTGCGCGAGCGCCATCCGTTGTTCTTCGTCGGGGCCGTAAATCTCGGCCACCAAGGCGGCTTGGACCGGAGGTCCTGGAGGAAGCTCAACCACCGTTAGCCACGCATGATCGTGTTCGAGCGTTCTAGCCACCACTCGGCGCACCTCGGCGGCGACCTCGTGACTAGTCCTCTGCCGATCTCCCCTCGGCGTTAGCCCGATTTGGAGCTCGGCTTGGTAGCCTTGCTGCCTCAGCATGTAGTGGCGAGCCACGCCCTGGAACGTGATGGGACCGGCGGTTCCCACGTAGGCCTGAGCCATAACGACCTCGGGTATCTCCTCAAGCGCCCGCGCGACGTCGGTAACGCGCCCGTATGTATCCTCGAGTGTGGAGCTGGGTGGCAGGTCGATCATCACGGACATTTCGTCCACATCGGCAATCGGCATCATCTGGACGACCGCAGCCCGAGCGACAACGAGCCCCAGAGAGCCGAGGAGCAGGAGGATGGCTACGGTCCAGACGGAGGCTGCGCGCCAGCCACGCGACATGGCCCACTCGAGGCTGCGTCGATACAGACCACGTCGCGGGACCATGGCAGCCGGAGACGCATCCTCCGAGCCGCGTTCGCGACTCGGGTGTCGCAGCAGTCGGTACGCGAGGTACGGCGTCACGGTGAGGCGATGAACAACGAGTACACCATCGCCACCGACGCACCGATAGGCAGCGCGCGCAGGAACTGTCCCATCATGCCGGAGACGAACGCGGTGGGCATCAACGCCGCGATGACGGTGAACGTGGCGAGAATGGTTGGGTTGCCCACCTCTCGAACGGCCTCGAGGGTGACCCGCGCCAAGTCCTTCTCGCTGCCCCGTTCCTGGTAGTGGCGGTGGATGTTCTCGATGATGACGATCGCATCGTCGACCAGAATCCCGATCGCGAAGATCATCGACGAGAGCGTCATGCGATTCAGCGTGAAGCCCGTCATCTTGTAGACGAACGGGACGATCGCGAGCGTCACGGGAATCACGATGGCCACGATTACGGCTTCGCGCCGACCAAGCGCCAGCGCGATGAGGAGGACGACCACCAGCGTCGCGATGGCCATGTGCTCGATCAGCGTCACCACGCGGTGTGTCGCCGTTCGTCCTGTGTCGCGCGTGACGCTGAGATGGACATCACGCGGCAGGGAGCTCCGGTGCGAGCCTATCGAGCAGGCCCCGCGCACGCTCCGTCAGACCCGCGGCGTCAACGCCACTGACCTTGTGAATCGCCAGGGTCACGGCGGCGTGCGACGCCCAGCCGTCGCCGCGCTGCAGGTGGGCCACATAATCTCGCGGCTCGGCCACGCCATCGCGGACGGTCGCAACGTCGCGGAGATAGACGGGCCCGGCAGGCGTGGCTGCAACGACCAGCGCCTCTACGTCTTGGGCGGACGAGAGCAGCGCTCCAGTCTCAACGCGAAAGCTGCCGCCCGGACCCGCCAGTTCGCCCGCCGGCAGCCGGACGTTCGCCGCCTCGACGGCTTGGACGATACGGTCGGCGCCGAGACCTCGCTCCGCGAGCCGGTTCGCGTCCAGCTCGACGACGATCTCGCGGCGAGAACCTCCCGTGAGCTGAACGCGCGACACTCCGGGAAGCGACTCGAGCTCGCTGGCCAGCTCCGCTGCCAGCCTGCGAACGAGGACGGCATCGTCCGACTCGTGCCAAAGCGTGACGGCGAGCACCGGAACGTCCTCGATACCTCTTGGCACCACCAAGGGCGGCGGAACCCGCGCGGGAAGAGAGTCTCTGTTCGCATTCAGGCGCTCGTAGAGCTGGCTCAGCGCCAGATCGCGCTCGACGCCTTCCCGGAACTGCACCACGAACAAGGCGGCGTCGTCAGTGGCCGAGCTGATGACATGCTCCACCGACGGGATCTCGAGAATCCATGCCGCCACTGGACGAGCGATTCGCGCGTCCACATCCGCAGCGCCACGACCGGGGAACGCGACGAACACGTCAGCGACAGCGACGGTGACCGACGGGTCTTCTTCCCAGGCCGTGGTGTAGATGGCGAGGATCCCCAGAGCCAGCGAGACGAGGATGATGAGCGGCGTCAACTTTGAGCGAAGGAACGTGCTTGCGACGCCGCCCGAGAAGCCCAAGGAATCGTCCCCGTCCCTCATCGCGCTTCCACAGCCACGCGCCGTCCGTCGGACAGGCACTGGGCATCGAGAGCGACGGCGACCCGCTCACCCGCCCGAAGTCCGGACAAGACCCGCACCGTGTCACCGCGGTCCTCGTCGATCACCACCCAACGCAGCCTCGCCTCCGACTGGTCGGTCACCACGAACACCCCGGTGAGTTGTCCGCGCTCGAACAACGCCGCTCTCGGAATTCTCGCGGCGGAGACCTCCTCTCCGCTGGCCTCGACGGGGACCTCGAGGGTCGCGAACATGCCCGCCTGGTACGAGCGACTCGGGTTCTCCAGCACCAACTGCAGTCGCAGCCCGGCAGCACGAATGTCTCCCGAGGGGATGACCCCCTCCACAGTGCCAGCGGCGCGCGCTCCAGCAAGGTCCATGAACAGCTCTTGCCCAGGGGTCAGGTGCCTTGCCAGATCGGGTCCAATGGGAGCGACGACCCGCAACCGCGAGTCGTCCTCGATGACGGCCACGGGCTGCCCTGGTCCGACGAGGTCTCCGACCTCGACCAACCTTCGGACGACCACGCCTGCAAACGGCGCTTCGACCCGCGCGTAGGAGAGGTTCACGTCCACTTCACCGATGACGGCGCCTGCGGTCGTCGTGGCGGCCGTTGCCTGCGTGAGCATGGCCTCTGCTTGCTCGAGCTGCGCCCCCGAAATCGCGCCCGAAGCACGGAGCGCGCGCATGCGCTCCACGTTCACTTGAGCAAGGCTGAGAGCCGCTCGTGCGACGTCCTGACCAGCTGCGGCCTGCTCGCGTCGCCTGCTCAGGTCTCGGGTATCGAGCCGCACCAAGAGTTGCCCGGCTAGCACTCGCTCGCCCTCTCGAAACGTGGCTGCGGTGACCCTGGCCATGACCCGCGCAGACGGCGTGGTTCGTCGCAGCGGCTCTGCGACCCCAACAACGGTGGTGGAGCGAGCGGTTTGGTCCAGCGTGACTGGCTGAACTTCCACCGAGCAGGGGGGGAGGTCTGCGGTGCGCGCAGGTGCGGAGGCAGCAGGCTCGCTGCACCCACCCAAACCACCGAAGAGAACCAGAACGAGCAGCATATGGGAGGAACCAGGCGCAGCACAGCTCGAGACCTTGCGACGCAGGTGATTCACGGGGACTCCCCTTCGATGGCTACTGGATCCAACCCCAGGGCGCGCCGCCAGCGGACCTGGGCGCGCAAGACGCCGTATCCAGCGTTGACTTCAAAGAGTCGCGTCGCATAGAGCAGCGACTGAGCGTCGAGCACGTCTGTGCTCGTACCAAGCTGCTGCGCGAAGCGCTGCTGTACGATCTCGAGATTCTGCTCGGCCTGCGTCACCGCACCGCGCACAACCTCCAGCTGCGCAACGGCGACGTCGACCTCGGTTTCAGCCTGCATAGCCGCCAAGCGCAGACCCTCCCGCGCTTGGGTCTCGGCTGCTTCAGCCTGCAGGGCTCGAGCCCGTGCGGCATCGATTGCGTAGTAACCGCTCCCCCATTCCCAGATGTTCCAACTGAGCTGAACCCCAACAAACCAGGCGTTCTCGGGTTGGAACTGCACGCCCTCGACGTGCTCCGCTCTGAAAATCGCGTTGACCTCGGGCGCCATCTGTGACCTCGCGACACGCACACCGACGCGCGCTTGTTCTACGCGTGCTCTCACCGCTGCGAGCTCGGGCCTGCTGTCCGAGTCACCCTCGGGCGAAGCATCGCTCCTCGGGCTCGTTACGGCCACACTCGGTGCTGGCAGGTCCGCCGGCCAGACCTCGCTATCGCCGGGGAAGCCCATCAGAAAAGCGAGATGCGCTCTCGCGAGCCTCGCGCCGGCCGCGGCTTGCAGCTGAAGCACACGAGCTTCAGCAAGGCGGACTTCGGCTACCAGCACGTCGTTGCGCGTGATCAGTTCGTTCTCGTGGAACTGCCGAGCTCTTTCCACATGAGCCTCGATGGTTCGCACCTGATCTGCGGCAAGCTGGCTCATTCCTTCGGCCTCGAGTGCCTGCACGTACGCTTCGCGACGGCCAGGACCACGTCGGCTCGAGTGGCACGCTCCTCATGGCGCGCCGCGTCTTCGCCAAGGGACAGCGCCCGGTGACCTTGGTAGACGGTCCAGAGGCCGGTCAGGGGCTGGACCACCGTGGCCGAGAGCTGCATCGTGGTGGCGCTACGCTACAGGGATGGGTGGCACGCTCAGTGGCCCGAATGGTGCGGGAACGGGGATGTCGAGGGGCAGCGAAAAGGGTGCATTCCAGCGCAGCAAGTTGGCATCGAGCCGGACCACCGGCCCAAACCGACCGCGAGCGCTGCGCCGCATCGCCGTCGCCTCTTCGCTCGCGGCGGCCGCTCCGTCGACACTAGGTACCGCGTTCCAGCGCGAGTCGGACGCACTCCGTCAGCGTACGGCGAGGCCGACCCGTGGGGTCTACGTCTGGATTGACCGTGACTGGGTCTGTGCCCTCTTGCGCGCGTGCGTGGGCTGCCATGAGCAGCACCGCGACCAGCAATACGATCCTGCAGGAGCAGTTCACGGCTGTCGCTCCGCGCGGAGGCCGCAGAAGATCATGTCGAGCAGGACCGGCACGTAGTCCTGAAGAGCGACCGGCAGTTGCCCCGGATCCATCGAAAGACGGTGGCGCTGAGCGCGCCGGTGACGAGATAGGCCGTGTTCCAGGTGTCGAGAGGGCGCAGGAATCCATTGGCCACTCCTTCTTCGAGGAGCGTTCGAAACGCCGTCACCCAGCGAAGATACGCGTCGCCGACGGGGTCTCCTGTGCCCGCCAACTCCCAGTCCATGGAGGCCCGTTCCGATGCGAACGTTATGAAGAACTCGCGCTGTGATTCGATGGTCGTCAGCTGGCGGCGCAGCAACCACTCAAACCGTTGGTCAAAGGGCAGGGTGGGCAGGAGCGGGTCACCGAATGGGGCGAGGACCACATCCGCGGTGTTGTCCAACATCGCTCGGTAGAGCGCTTCCTTGCTCTCGAAGTAGCGGTAGAGCGAGCTGGGAGACATCCCAGCCTCACGAGCCACATCGTCCACGCTCGTGCCGTGGAACCCTTTCTTGGCGAAGGCGCGGGCGGCCGACTCGATAATCTCGGACCGGGCTCTGGCGTGGCGCCGTTCCTGCGTTGGGTTGCTCATGGCGGTCTCCGAAGCGAACGGTCCCTTCAGCTTAGAGTGCGCTCGTTCGCGTGTCAACATCGTCTCGTTCCTCCTGGGCGCGGATCCACTCAGGGGGATAGGGAAATGACGACCCGAGGAATTTCAGGCGCGGGGTGCGTGTTCCGAGGGTGAAGAAAACCAAACACCCCGGGTAGCGGCCCGGAGATGGGAACGGCACCCGCGGATGGAACATATCGAGGATCGGAAGGGTGCGCTCGTGGAAGCGGGCGAAGGAAATGGCGAAGCGGCTGGCAGTCGCGCTGCGTGGCAC
>JADJJE010000049.1 GCA_016706685.1 Sandaracinaceae bacterium
CGCGCTCGCGCACGCCATCGAGGGCGCCATCGACGCCGAGGCCTGGGCCAAGACGGGCGCCGTCGAGTGGACGCTCGCCGACCGCAACACGCTCCTGTGGGACCGCCAGCGTATGCCGGTGCGGGTGCTGCACACGGACACCTCGGTGATGGTCGACTCACCACCCGCCAAGGTAAGGCGTGGAAGGACGGCTAGCCCGTCACCGGCGAGGAGCTCACGGCCGCGCTGGCCTACGGCTGGGCCGCCTGGGCCAACGACCTGTTCTGGCTCAACCCGCTGGTGAAGCTGTTCGATGACGGCGTCTCGCGCGAGAAGATCACGCTCACCGGCGACGACACCGATGGCAAGGTCGGCTTGCTGGTCTCGTACAGCAAGGGCGGCGTGACGCCGGGTGATCGTTACCTGTGGATCCTGGACGCGCGCGATTGGCCTCCATCGCGTGGCGCATGTGGACCACCGTGTTCCCGGTGTCCGGTATCCGCGTGAGCTGGGACGACTGGGTGAAGCTCGACACCGGCGCGTACATCGCCACCAAGCACCGGCTGCCCGGCCTCTCCATCGATGTCACGGGGTTGCGCGCGGCCGCTACGCTGAAGGACCTGGTAGGTGCAGATGATCCCTTTGCGCCTCTGTATCAGCCGTAGGCGCGTTCGAGGTCTCGGCGGCGAGGCCGATTCACCGGCGATGCCAGGCGAGGGGATATACTCGGTCAGGTGGGGGCTGTACGGCCTCCGCGCGCCTCGGCGGTCGGCCCGGGGTGGAGACGTACCGGCACGCGCGCCATCACCGGCCAGGCCGTGAGCGTGGATCGGATCGATCCGCGGCTCACCGCGCGGCGCCCTGATCTCGAGCGCATCACCGAGGCCCTCACCTGTGCCTCGCTGGTGCGCCACCCCACGCTGGTGCGCTCGCTGGAGCTGGCCGCCGCGCCCGACGCGCACTACTGCGAGAGTGGTGCGGGGGACACTCGCTGGCGGCGCTGCTCGATGCGGTGGAGCCGCGCACGGTCGCGGGCGCTCGCCGCCGTGGCTGTCGCTGCACCTGGCGGCCGAGGTCCTCACCGCGCTCACCGTCGTCCATGCCGAGGGGCGGGCGCACGGCGCGCTGGACGCGGACGTGGTGCGAGGACGGATCGCGGCGACGTGAAGGTCGATGGCGCGATGGTCTACGTGGCGCTCGACCTGTCTCAGCCGATGTTGTCGCCCGAGGGCGGCCGCCTCGACCCAGGCCGATCTGTTCGCGGTGGGTGTGCTCTTGTACCGCGCGCTGACCGGCCGACGTCCCTTCGAGGGCGGCAGCTACCCGGCCACGCGCGGCTCCTCCGAGCGCCGAGCGCGTGGCGCTCCTCGGTCCCCACGAGCCGTCGCTGCCGCGCAGCGTGGACTCGCTGGTGCTACGCCCGCTCTCCACCGACCCCGAGCTGCGTGCCGGCCCGGCGGAGGCCGCGCGCGCTGGCCGAGGTGCTGGCGGGTGCCGGTGATCAGACGCCGCGAACGCCCGAGGACGTGCGCCAGGCGTTCCACGCGCTGGTGGGTGCCAGGATCCGTTGCCGCCGGCGCGAGTGGTGGCGCCGCGCCGCGTGGTGAGCCACGCCGGCCGCGCGCTGCCGCTGGGCGCGCCCTCGTACGAGCCGGTGCCCATCGTGGCGCGCCAGGACATGCAGTGGGACCACGTCACCAACGAGTTCGAGCTGATGTGGACACGCCGCCCTGGCCCCTCGGTGCCCGCCGCGCTGGAGGCCGCGCTGTTGTATCTCACGCTGGCTTTGACGGCGACATCGAGCGCGCCGGAGAACCTGGCGCACCTGGCGCACGTGTGGCGCAGCGCGAGCTCGCGGCCGCGGCTGGTGGCGCGAACACGCACGTCGTGGCTCGACGCCGATCGCTTCGCGGCGCTGGCGGGGATCGAGGGCCTGGCCGAGGAGGGCGCGACGCTGCGCGCGGTGACGCACGTGGGCGACCTGGCCAACACCAGCCTCTTGGCGCTGCTGGCCGAGCTGGCCCGCGCGCGCCACCGGCAGCCCGATGATCATGGACCCGGTGGAGCCGCGCACCTCGCGCCGCACCATCCGGCTCGTGGAGGGCGATCGCCAGCGTGGACTCGAAGTACCCGGGCCACCAGCTGCCGGAGCTGCTGGCGGCGGGGGGCCTGCTGGACTCGCAGGAGCTCGGCGCGCTGTTCCGCGATGCGATCCTGACTGGGCGGCTGCTGCTCGAGCTGGTGGCCGAGCGCCGCCGTCTGCCGCGCCGAGCGCCTGTGGGCCAGGGTCTGGACCGAGCGCTCGGTGATGACGGTGCACGCGGCGCGGCGGCGCGCCTTCGACGCCCTCGCCGGTCCCGCGCGAGGTGCCCACTGCGGCGCCCAGCGCGGCCGGCTTGCTCATCGAGGCCGCCCGCCGCGCCAAGACGCCCGAGGAGCTGCGCCAGTGGGCCGCCTCGCGCCGCGTCTCGTACTACGCGGTGGCCTCGGACTTCGAGCCGTGGACCCGGGCTCTGGCGCTCGACGAGCGGCTCGGCACGCTGTCGCGCGAGCTATCGCGCCACCACACCATCGACGAGACGGTGCGCCGCACGCCTGGCGACGCCGGCGCTATCTTCTTGCTGGCATACTTGTTCAGCGAGACGCGCGCGCTGGTGTTCTCGGGCTGATCGCGCGTCCTGGACCGACCCGCCCCGCGCCTGGCAGCGGGCGCCGCCCTGCGTCCTGGCCACCTGCATCGTCGCTGCGCTCGGCCGCCATGGCCCGCGAGATCCCGGCCCCCCGGCTTGCGGCCAGCGCGACATCGCGGGTGGCCTCGCCCAGGCGATCACGCAGCGCGCGCACGGCGTCTGACCCGATACCCTCGCGCGAGGAGGCCGCGTCCAGCAGCGCCAGGTGCAGGTTCTGGAGATCCAGGATGATCTGCGCGCCGCCCGACTCCAGCTCGCGACGCCGCTTTGCCCAGCTGCTCGAGCTGCGTGCGCTGTAGCTGCATCGCGCCCAGCGTGCGCTGCGCCTCGGCGCGCGCCCGGGGGCTGCGCCTGCGGACAGGCTTCGCTGGCCCGGCGCTCGGCCTCGGCCAGCGCGTTGAGGTCCAGCGCACCCAGGGCTCGCCCGATCCGCTCCAGCGCGGTGCTGTCGCGACAGCTGCGCGAGCGCGCGATCGATCTGCGCGCCCAGCTCGGCCGCGGTCTCGGCGTGGGCCTTGTCGTCGGCCAAGATCTGTGGACCTCAGCGCGGATGCGCAGGGCCTCGGTCAGCGTCTTGAGTTGCTGGCCTGGCCTGCGCCACCAGCTCGGCTACCCTTCACCGGCGCTCAGCTCGCCCAGCGCGCCGCCGCCATCTTCTTGACCAGCGGCGCAGAGACATGATGCCCAGGCCGATGACGATCGCCAGACCAGGAGCCGGAACAACATCGCGGCGCTACTCTACCCCCAAGAAGAACAGGCGCCACACCCGCATCGACCCGAACTTCTGGAGGAACGCCGGATCGAGGGAGTTCAGCCCACCTCGCCCAGTTTAAAGGCCTCGGCCGCCTTGATGGCCGCGTAGACCCGGCCGGCCGGGGTGGCCAGCGCCGAGGTCTTCAGCCGCGTGCCCAGCGCCTCCGCCTTGGCCTCGGCCAGGTCGCCCTCGGCCTCCGAGGCGGTATAGAAGGCGTCGGCCTCGGCGCGGCGCTTGCGGTCGTACTGCAGGGCGCGCGACTGGATCTCGGCGATCTGCACCTCGTACTGCGTCTTGAGCGCCTCGATCTTGGCGTTCCACCCTCGCGCTTGAGGTTGATGTCCTTCTGGATGCCTTGCTCGAAGGTGTCGGTCTCCTGCACGCCCACCGACTCCCTGCCGCTTGGCCTCGTCCAGCTTGCCCTGCACCACGGAGTACTGCTTGTTCTGCAGCTTCTGCTCGTACTCATCGCGGAAGCGGATGGAGCGGATGACCACCTGCTCGGCCACCACGTGGTACTGCTCGAGCGCGGCGTTGAGCTTGGGCAGGATGTCGGCGGCGGTCTTCTGGCGCTGGTCGGCCTGCTGCACGTCGGTGTTGCTCATAGCGGCGATGCCTTCCAGCAGCACGCCGGTGGCGGTGAGCGGACCTTGTCGGCGTAGCTGTCTGCGAAGCCCTCGCGGATGATGCGCCACGCGCTGCCGTCCTTGATGCGCCAAGGCACCGTCACGTCCACGAACAGGACGTTGTTCTCCTTGGTGCGCACCTCCAGCGCGGGGGCCTCGGCGGCCGGGCCGTCGTTGTAGTCGAGGTAGCGGATGGTGCGGGGCAGGTGGTGGAACTTGTGCAGGCCGATCACCGAGAGGTGATAGCCGAGGCCGAAGTCCTCCTCGCTGATGCCACCCAGGGAGCGACTGGCGCACGCCGATCTCCCAGGGCTCCACCCGCGTGAGCAGGAACTTGGGCAAGATCCAAATGGCCAGATACACAACCAAGACGATCTACAAAACGCACATGAACATAACTCACTGACCTCCGGCGGGGGCCGCGGGCGCGGCGGGGGCTGAGACGGCGCCGGGGCGACCACCGCTGATGTAGCGCAGGTCCAGCGGCGTGCTCATGGGCACCACCGGCGTGGCGCGCACCCGCTGCAGCTGCGGGAACACGTGCTCGGCGATCACCGAGTTCAGCACGTCGGGCCCCTGCGCGCGGACTGGCGCTGACGCGCGCCACCACACCGGCCTCCTTGCGGTACGCCACCTCGTTGGCCGGCGCGCGTGACCTTCTCGTCGCGGTACGCGCGGCCCGAGGCGTCGCGCTCGATGAAGTACTTGCCGGCCTCACGCTGCACGGCCAGCAGCTTGTTCTCGGCGCCCTTCTTCTGGGCCTCCGAGGTCGGCGCAAGGTCTGGTACTCGGCGTTCTTCTCTTGCTCGATGGCCTGCACCTTGAGGCCCGACTCCAGCTCCAGCTTGCGGCGCTTCTCGGCCTGCACCTCGATCTCCTGCTCGGCGCCCTGACGATGCTCTGATGGCCTTCCTCCACGCGCCTCGAACTTGGGCTTGGGCGTCACGATCTGGTGACCTCCAGGCCGTGGGCTCGAGACGGAGGTTCAGACGGCGGCGCGCCTCGATGGTGGCCGCGCCGTAGGTGGTGGGGTTGGCCACCTCGATGAAGCTGTTGCGGCCGAACTCGTCGCGCAGGATCTCGCGGGCGTGGGTGGCCACCAGATCGTTCTTGAAGGCGTCACCGGGCCCCGAGCTCTCCAGCACACGCACCGCCGCGCTGGGGATGACCTGGTAGTGCACCTCCATGCGGTCGAAGTAGAAGTTGGAGCCGTCGCTGGCGCGCACGGTCAGCTTCTTGGTGAGCTGGCCGGTGCGATCGTCTTCGGGAGCCGAGCTGCCGCGGCGCCCACGGCCCACGTTGTCGTCGGCCATGACCAAGATCTGCGGCCGACGCTCCAGCTTCTACCGTCTGCAGGCCGGGGATAAACGTCTTGATGCCCTGGTCGAGGACCACCGCGCCGGGGGGGCCGAGGAGGGACACGCCGGTGTTGTTGTAGATGACCGCTGCCTCGCCGGGCTCGATCTCCACGCAGCCGCCGTGGCCGAGCAGCGTGTCGAAGGTGAACACGGCCACCGCCACCAAGGGCAGCAGCATGCGTGTGGTGGGTCGAGGGCTGCCGCGCAGCTTCTGGAGGAGGTCGCCGAGCTTGGCCATGGGCCTACCGTAGTCGTGTATCTGCAGGCGTCCAGACACGGGGTGTAGATTGTGCAGTTGGTCGGCGATCCGCCGGAGCGAACGAGCAGTCCGTCGCGGAGAGACCACGTCCATGCCCCACCCGCGCGCCACGATCCGCGCGCTCGGGCCTTAAGCAGAAGGCCCCGGCACTCCTGAGAGCGCCGGGGCCTTCGGATCCCGGATGACCCCACGGAGACTCGAACTCCGGTCTGCGGCGTGAGAGGCCGCCGTCCTGAACCGCTAGACGATGGGGCCGATGCCATTTTCCGACGTCTGACCGTCGGATCTCACTGATTGGGGCACAAGGATTTGAACCTCGATAAACAGAGTCAGAATCTGCTGTCCTGCCAATTAGACGATGCCCCAGTAACTATCTATGTCTGCCTTGTCAAAGCTTTATTTGGGATATCTCGAACTTCATCGGGTCTGCGCCTCGGCCTTGATCACGTAGATAAAGACCCCGTTGTTGACCTGATAGATGTTGATGCCTTCCCAGCCTGACCCCTCCGCGTGTTGGCGATATGGATCGCCTTCACCTTCGGTGTCGATGCAACACTCCGCCACACAATCCCCGGCTGGCGACCGTAGACGCTCCGGAAGAACCGGATGGTCTTGTCCCAGTCCTGCGGGGACTTGAAGCGGTCCTCTTCGATTTTCACCGCCCCATCGATGACAGCCGCGCCGTGAACGGAGGCCGCAAGAGCATCAGTGGGTACAGCTGCCGTCAGGGTAGCCGCGGTGACGCCGAGGCCAACCACCACGCGCAAGCCCGCGCCGACACGGGAGGAGGGTTAGAGAAATCTGTTCGCGCTGTCAAGCACATTGCGCGGCGCCGCCGCCCGCCCCCGCCCCGGGGGGGGGCGGGGCCGGGGGCCGGGGCGCGGGGGGGGGGGGGGGGCGGGGGCGGGGGGGGGGGGCTTGTGGAGCCAGGACGGGTCCCGCGGCCGGCAAAGCCGGACCGCACCCGTCCATCCACGCCACGCGGACGTGGCGAATTCGAGTGGAACCAGGACGGGTCCCGCGGCCGGCAAAGCCGGACCGCACCCGTCCATCCACGCCACGAGGACGTGGCGAATTCGTGTGGAGCCAGGACGGGTCCCGCGGCCGGCAGAGCCGGACCGCACCCGTCCATCCACGCCACGAAGACGGGGCGGAAATCGACTGCGCCTCCCGCACCCACCCAGCGAGATCCGACGCTCGAGGGCCAGCAGGTCCATCGACAGCGCGGCCACCACGTGGACGGCCCATGCGTACCAGAACGACCGCGCGCGCAGCGCGAACACGCCCAGCGCGAGCCCGGCGACGACGGACCCCAGCGCCTCGGCGAAGGGCTTGTTGGCGTGCATGAGGGCGAACGGGATGTTGCCCACGAAGATGCCCAGGATCCCCAGGCGCGCGTGGAGTCCCAGCGTCAGGAAGCCGCGGAAGAAGTACTCCCAGCCCAGGAAGTACACGGCGTAGGCCAGCTCGTACACGACCAGCCACACCAGCCAGTCGCTGGGCTGGCCGCTGGTGGCGTAGTCGACGGCCTTGTCCCCGAGCCAGTCCGAGATCGGGTAGTAGCGGTAGAAGGACGAGTCGCGGCTGGCCACGAAGATCACCGGGAGCATCACCGCCAGGAGCACAGCGCTGCCCTTGAGCCCGTACCGCCGGTCGCCCAGACCCAGGCCGAGGCCGAAGTGCGGGGCGGTCATGCCGGCTTGGCTCGGCGAGGTCTCGGGGATCGGCGGCCCGCCATCAGGTCCACGCGCCGCCGACGCCTCGCCCCGAGACAGCCATGCCAGCGTGGCCAGCGGGACGAGGCCCAGCAGCACGGCCGCGCTGGCGAACCACCAGAGGTCGGCGAACACCAAGAACCGCGGGTGGTTACCGAGTCCCCACTGGAAGCGCTGGAAGGCCGCGGGCGAGCCGTAGGCCCGGAAGACGGTCAGGACCACCGCCGACACGGTGAGGATCGCGGCGGTGTGGCGGTCCCAGCCCCGCGTGATCCAGGCCCACTCGGCCTCGTCGAGCCCGAGGAGCGAGCGGAGCCGCTTGAGCCGCGTCACGGACCCGGCTTCGCGCGAAGGCGTGACGAGGTCAACCGCACGGCGGTATGCTCGACGGATGTTGCGCTCGTCCCCCGCAGTCACGGCTGCGCTCCTCGCCCTCGGGATCGCCGGGCCCGCGTCGGCCACCATCATGGTCCCGCTGTCGCTCGCGGAGCTCGCCACCGAGTCCACCGCCATCGTGCGTGCGCGCGTGCTCGATCGCAGCGCCGTCTGGGACGATGAGCGTAAGCGCATCTACACCACGACCGTGCTCGAGGTGGTGGAGTCGGTGTACTCGGTCGCGCCGTTGGGTCGCGAGATCCGCGTGCGCACGCTGGGCGGTGAGGTCGGCGAGGTCGGCATGAAGGTCGCCGGTACGCCGGACCTGAAGCTCGGCGAAGAGGTGCTGCTGTTCCTGCGCCCCGACGGCAAGGTGCCCACCAGCTTCGCCGTCATCGGCATGAACCAGGGCCGCTTCTCGATGCGCACCGACTCCGCCGGGCGCCTCATCGCCACGCCCACCTGGGATGGGATCGCGTTCGCGCGGCCCGGCAATGACGGCGTGCTGCGCGTCGCTGGTCACGAGACGCCTACGAGAAGCCGTTACCTCGAGCTGCGCACCCAGATCCTCGCCTTGCGCGCCCAGGCCGCTGCGCCGGCCGCGCCCGCGGCCCCGCAAGCGCCCGCCGTGCCCGCCGCGCCGGCCGCGCCCGCGTCGCCCGTCGCCCCCACCGGCAAGTGACTCGATGCTCGCGCGCACCGCACCTGCCGGGCGCGGGCGCTCGCGGCTCCACTGCTGACGTCCCTGCTCGCCACCGGCCCTGCGGTGGCCTTCGAGCTCACGCCCGTCGCCGGGCAGCCCACGCTGGCCAGCGCCCACCCAGCACTACCTCGTCGAGCGCAGCGCGGCCTTGCCCGGCCTCGGCGCGGCCACGCGCGCGGCCTTCGATGCCTGGACGGCGGTGCCGGGCTCGAGCTGGACTGCGGCGCCCACCAGCACCGCCGCGAGCATCGTGGTGCGCGAGGCGCGCCCCGGCGAGGTCAGCGACGCCTTGGCGATCACGCTGCGCTCCTATGTGGTGGGCACCGCAACCCTCACGCGGGCGGGAGATCCTGCTGGGCGCCGACGGCGTGCCGCTCGGCGAGGCAGCGGTCGCTACGATCTGGTGAGCGTGCTCGTGCACGAGGCCGGTCACGCGCTCGGGCTGGCCCCACACCTGCGGCGATCGCGGGGCCACGTATCCTTCGTGCTTCGAGCTCGACGGGCTGCCGGCGCGCCAGCGCGCGGATCCTGGGCGCGGTCATGGCGCCCACCATCGCGCTCGAGGAGGCGCGGCGTGCGCCCACGACCGACGACGCCGAGGGCCTGGTCGCGCTGTACCCCGGCACCCGCGGCCCGCGCCCGTGCTCGGTGCGCTCGGACTGGCCTGCCCGGACGCGGCGTGGGTGCTGGAGGTGGACGCGCCGCAGCGGGTGGAGCGCGCTGGCGCGACGAGGACGGGCGTTTGACCGACGCGGTGGTGCGGCTGCGCCTGCAGGATCGGGTGGTGCTGGATGCGCCGCGAGGGCCTCTCGACCTCGTCGTCGACGATCCGGCCGCGGCCAGCCGCGCGGTGTGGGTCGAGCCCTCGGTCACGCCGTGCCCGGTCGACGCCGTCGACGCCGGGGCCAGCGTGCCGCCCACGACCGCGGGCGAGGCCGCTCGCTGACCCAGCCGACGGACCTGGCGGTATGGGTGCTGAGCGTGGCGCTGCTGGCCTGGGGTCGGCGCCCGCGGAGGTCTACGTGAGCATGTGGCGGAGCTTGATCGTGCTGGCCTTGGTGGCGCCTGCGCCCGCCGCGTGGGCCTACAAATGCACGCGGACGGCCATCACCAGCGGGCCTTCGCTGACGTGGCGCGCGCGCCAGGTGAGCTGGGTGCTGGACAGCGACCTCACCGGGGACATCGCCAACAAGGCCGCCACGCGCGCGACCATCAAGGCCTCCTTCCAGACGTGGACACACGTACCGTGCTCGGATCCGGCTTCGTGCTGGCCGAGGTCCGCGGCGACGTGAAGTGGCCGAGGCCCCCGACGCCGGTCCCTTCGAGAACGTCGTGACCTTCGTGGCCAGCGGCTGGGACTATGACCGGGCGATCATCGCGCTCACCACCACGACCTTCGACGATCGCGGCCAGATCAAGGACGCCGACATCGAGCTCAACGATCAGCACTTCGAGTTCTTCGTGGACGGCAAGGCCTGCGCGCCGGCGGTAGGCCGGATGGACCTGCGCAACACGCTCACGCACGAGGTGGGTCACGTGCTGGGCCTGGACCACCCGCCGATCGGCCTGCGTACGAAGACGCCACCATGTACGCCAGCGCGCCGCCCTGCGAGACCATCAAGCTCGCTGGCCGACGACGACATGGCGGGCCTGTGCGCCATCTACCCCATCGGCGCCGCCAACCAGCCCTGCTTCCCGGCCGACGGCTCGGGGTTCGTGGTGGTGGACGAGGACGACGGCCTCGGCTGCACCACCACCGGCGGCGCGCTCCGGGCCCACGCTCGCGCGCTGGTGCTCGGGTGGGTCGCGCGTCGCGAGCGTCGCGCCCGGGGCGCCGGCGCGCGCTCATCGAGGGGGGCCTAGGCCATGCGGCGTCTGCTCCAGTACACCGCCGCCCGCGGTCGCCTGACGATGCTGCTGTTGGTGGCTCAGGTCGCGTGCGCGCAGTCCGTCGTGACCGCTCCCGGCGAGCCCGGCGATGGGGGCGCCCCGCTGGACACACTCGATGGTGGGCCCGGGGCGCGCGCCGATGTGCGGCCTTCGCCGCGTGACGCGCAGGTCCAGCCCGCCGACGCCGAGGCCGATGGTGGTCTCGTGGCGCGCGACAGCGGTGAGCCCATGAGCGCCTGCATGACCGAGCTCCGACAGGACATCCAGGTGCCCTCGCCGAACGCACCGCACGGGTTCCAGGGTGTGCGCGCGCTGGTGTTCGACGCCTCGCGGAGGCTGCACGTCCTGTCGCGCCAGGGGCCGCCGTTCACCGACTGGGTGTCGGTGCACGAGCCCGCGCCCGACTATCGGCTCGTCCGCGGCTTCGGGCGCGAGCAGATCCGCGCGGCCCAAGACGTGGTC
>JADJJE010000050.1 GCA_016706685.1 Sandaracinaceae bacterium
GGCAGCCGTCTCGAACGTTCCGCTGGGGGCGTACACGGTGACACGGTAGCGGGCGCCATCCTCCCTGCCCTGCGCCAGGTCGAAGCGTACGCGTGTGCCGAACTCGGGGTGGGTGTTCATGGCGCTCGGGGTGGGGTGGTGGTGGTGAGAGCGGGTGCTGCGCTGGGGCGTGGGGCTGCTGCGGCCGGGGCCCCAGGCGCCGGCGCGGCGGGCCGGGTCGGCGGAGTGGTGGCGGGTGTGGCGGGGCGGGGTGCCGGGGCAGGCGCGCGCGTCTGGTCGTCCTCGCCCGAGATGAGTCCCTCGGCGGCTTCGTCGGCTCCCGCGGGGCCCACCGAAGGACCACCGGTCACCCCCTCTTCGCCCGTGGGCACGGTGCCCTCGAGCGGCACGGGCATCTCGCGAGGCGTGATGTTGCCGTGGCGATCCACGGTGACCCACTGGCCATCGGGCATCACGTACGCACCGATCTCGGGGTCGTACTTCGGGATCTCGTGCTCGATGGGCGTCAGCTGAGCACCGAGGATGCGTCCCTCGAGCACCGTCACGGGCAGCGGCCGCTCGAGCCGGAAGACGTAGCCACCCGCGTCGATGGCCATGGGATAGCTGCGGCCGTCGTGCTCGATGTTGCGCCGGAACCCGAGCACCTGCTGGCCGCGCCGGGTGTGTGGGCGGTGGCGCAGCACGAAGGACATCAGGCGCACCGCGATGTGGTTGTGGAGGCGGTGACACCCGTGGCTGTGGCGCCGCATGATGCTCATGTAGTCCACCGAGCCGTGCATCCGGATGCCCTGGTCGCCACCCAGGCGCACGTCCCCCTCTTCGCCCTCGGAGTAGAGCTGGTGATACGCCGCCACGAGGCCGTAGGCGGAGGCGTAGCTCGGGCCGGTCTCGTCGTAGTTCACCTCGAGGCGCCCACCTCCGGCAGGCGTGAGCAGCCCACGCGGCGGCGACGAGTCCGGCGGCAGCCAGACCGGCGAAGCGATGATGCGACTCCACACGCGCGGGCCTGCGGGCGAGTTCTTGTAGCGCCACATCAGCCGCCCGCCCACGTTGTCGCTGCGCCAGCCGCCCACCGTGGTGCCGTAGCGCGCGAGCGCGATGCGCTGGCCACGGTAGGTGGCGTAGACCGTGGTGTGCGGACGGCGCGACACGGGCTGGGCGCGCTCGTTCCCCTCGGCGTCGTACGGAAACTCGTACCAGATGTCGCCGCGGTCCACCTCCACCGAGAGCTCGATGTCGTTCGAGTAGTACTCGGGCAGCTCGATGGCCGGGAACGCCACGGGCACGTGTCCGCCGAGCTCGCCCAGGCTCTCGAGCCACACGCCCACGTCCTCGGCGGTGGCGAGCCCGAACGACTCGACGATGCGCGCCTCGAGCTCCGCGACCAGGTTCCGGACCGTGTGGCGCTGGCCGTCGGCACCCACGTAGCGCGTCTCCGAGGGGTGCGCCTCGGCGGTGCTGCCGTCCTCGAGGATGCCCGCCGCGTGCACGGCTCGCTCGGTCAGCACGCGCAGGACGGCGTCGCGCTCGTTCTCGAGCGGCGTCTTGCGCAGCGCGTCCAGCGTCTCGCGCCCGATGAAGCCCCAGCCGTAGATACGGTGGCGCCGCTCGAACTCGGCGAGCGCCTCATGGGTCACCCAGTCCATGGCGCCGCGGATGAAGGTGCCCTTCCCCACGAAGTGCCCTTCGCACTCGAGGCGGCGCTGCACGGCGTCGATGACCAAGAACTTGGCGTGACGCTCGCGGTACTCGGTCAGTCGTCGCCGGTCGGCCCCGCTGAGCGCGCTGGGGTCCAGCGACTCGAGCGTGCCACCCCCCTGACGGGCGAGCGCGGTGAGCTCGTTCTCGAGCGCGGTGTGCCGACGGGCCTCCGTGCGCGCCGCGGAGTTGCTGTCGTAGGCGATGAAGCCGTCGAACGTGCGCAGCGCCTCGTACTCGATGTCCGCCACGCAGGCGAGCGCGCGCGTGGCGACGTTGCGCTGGCGCAGCAGCCCGAGGGTGGGCGGGATGCCGTAGAGCTCCAGGTACTTGTCGCGCTGGGCGCGGCGCCCGTGGTGGTCGTCGGGGTGCTCGCCGCGCGCAAGCGCCAGGTACGTGGCGCGGTACGCGTTCGGGATCGGCGTCTCGCCGGGCGCGCTCGCCTCGGTGAAGAGGTAGGGCGTCCAGTCATCGCCCAGGTCCAACACCAAGTAGCCCTGGCCAGGTGCATCCGAGAGCTCCACCGGCTCTTGCCGGCTGCCTTCGATCCACACCGGCACCGGCTGCCGCAGGGGCGCCGGCGGCGCTGGCTCGCTGGGCGCTTCCGCCACGGGCTCGGTCGGCTGGGCCACGGGCGGAGTGGGTGACTGCGGCGGGGCAACGGGGTCGTCACACCCCCACGCGGCCAGGGCCAGCGCCAGAGGCGCCATGACGAGCACGGCGCGGGTCAGCTTACGGAGGGGGTTCAGCACGCACACTAGATGGGCCATGCCGACCCCATCCGCAAGTTTCGAGCCCACAGCGGAAAGCCCGAGATCGCGGTCGAATTCGGCCCCGCGCCGAAGCACTGTGGGGTCGCGGGAGCTTCGACCGTGTCAGCAAGGACACGGTGCGGGCTCTCAGCCCTGGAGCACCGTCAGCCGGCGCGGAAAGCGCTTCTTGGTCTCGAGTGCCGTGCCAACGGGCGCCGCCACGGGCCTGGGAGCCCCGCGGACGACCGCACCTTCCTCCCACTCGAGCGGAGCGAACTCGGAGAAGCCGTAGATCTCGGTGTACCCGGCCCAGACGCCCTCGCAGACGTCGGTCATGGAGCAGCGCTGGCAGCTCTCGGCCTGATGCTTGAGGTCGGCGCGCTTGCGGTCCTGCCAGTTGAAGCGTGCACGGCCGCTGTCGATGATGGACACGCCCGCGTTCTCGGGCACCAGCCCCACGGCGCTGCCCGCGCGGATAGAGCAGTCCGTGCTCAGGTCGCGATAGATGTCGCCGCAGTACTTGGTCAGGAGCCGCCGGCTGCGCAGCAGCTCTTCGGGCAGCACGCACATGGGGATGCCGCCGAACGTGAACGTCTTCTTGAAGTGGAACTCGTTCAGCAGGATGGCCTTCGTGAGGATGGGGATGACGTCCGAGTACGCGGGCGTCAGGTCGGGGTTGCCCTCGGCGTAGCCCTCCGGCCGCACGAAATTCACCCGCACGTCGTCGAGCCCCATGGTCTCGTAGAAGAACTTGAGCATCTTGGGCAGGGCCCGGTAGTTCCATCCGTTCAGCACGATGTTCACCGAGACGCCGTCCGCGAGGGCCCCCGCGCGCTTGCGAGCGAGCAGGTTGCGGATGGCGGTGCACTTCTTCTCGAAGCCCCCGGGCACCATGGTGAGCTTGTCTTCCAGCTCGGCGGTGTGCCCGTGCATGGAGATGGTGGTGCGCGTGAGGCCTGCGTCCAGCAGCTTGTCGAGGAAAGGCTCGCGCCGCAGCATCATGGCGTTGGTGGCCAGGGCGATGCGCGTGAACCCCAGCTGCTTGGCGAGGGCCACCGACTCGACGATCCAGGGATAGGTGGTGGGTTCGCCGCCCAAGAAGCCGACGGAGAGGTGGCCTTCCGCGCGATAGCGGTTGAGCTCGGTCACCATCTCCTCGAACGGCATGAAGGCCTTGTCCTCCTTGGTGGGCATCCCGTCCAAGCAGAAGACGCACTTGTTGTTGCACGTCTTGCCGATGTTGATCTCGACGTTGCGCCGCGGATCGCGGAAGGGGCTGACAGGCTGATTGCCCGCACGGGGGACGGGAACGGGATTGGACAGGCTCACGCGACTCGCTCCGGGCGCAGGGCAGTGGTGGGGAAGACCTCGGCGTAGCGATCGTAGACGCCCATACACACGGTGTTCCAGGCGCAGCCCTGACACTCGGCGGCGCGCACGCGCTTGCGGTCGGGGGTCCAATTGTAGAACCCCTGGAACGCCACTTTGCCGGGCAAGTCGCCCCACTCCACCGTGACACGCGGATCCCAGTGGAGGTCGTTCGAGAGCATGCGGTGCGGCCCCAGCAGGCACATCGGCACGCCGAAGAAGCGAATGGTCATGTCCCCCGCGACCTCGGGGATGGTGGGCAGGATCTCCGCGAGCTGCTCGAGGCGCACCGTGAGGCGCTCGTAGTCATCGAAGCCCAGGCCCTCGGGCGTGAGGTTGGACACCACCAGCAGCTTGGCACCCAGGTCACGGGCCTTGCGCACGGTGTCGGGGAGCCGCTCCACGTTGGCGCGCGTGATGACGCTGTTGATGTAGCCGTTGAAGTCCGGGTTGACGCGCTGCGCCTGCGCGAGCGCCCCCGTGACCTGCACGAAGCTGCCTTCCCGGCGCGTCATGGCGTCGTGGGTCTCGGCGTCTGGACCGTGCATGGAGAACAGCGCCTCGTCCAAGAAGGGCACCGCGCGATCCGCGAAGTCCGGCCGCGCCAGCATGGTACCGATGGTGCCGACCGAGGTGCGCATGCCCAGCTTCTTGGCCAGCTGCAGCGTGCGGACGAAGTCGGGATGGATGGTGGGCTCGCCGCCCGTGAGATGAACGCGCTTCACGCCGCGCTCGGCGTTCTGGCGCAGGACCGTGGCCACTCGGCCCCAAGTGACCGGGAACTTCTTGTAGCGCTGCATGCGGTGCTCTTCCGAGCAGAAGACACAGCGCTCCGGGCACGTGTAGGTGAGGTGCAGCTCCAGCCACTCGGTGCGCTTCCCGTTGGGCCCAATCCACGGGGTGTCGTGCAGCTCCGCCAAGCCGTCAGCGTTCGCGGAGGTGTCGGCTTCGGACGGTGCGTGGGACGAGAGCACGGGCAGGGAGGTCATGGAAGAACCCTAGGCCACGCTGCGCTTGCTCGCGCGCTTGGCCAGATAGGAAGGATACAAGCCGCGGCAGAGACGTGACAACTCTTGATCGGCGAGGCGTGTCGCGCGCATGACGTCGGGGGGGAGCGCGCGCTCGAGCAGCGCGTTGACCTCTTCGGCCTTGGCCGCAAGCGCTTCGGGGGTGGGTGGGTCATCCAGAGACCCGATGCGCGTCTCTTCGAGCAAGCCCTCGAGCGCGCCGCTCAACCCCACGTTGGAGGGATGAATGGTGCGGTCCGAGTCCACCACCAGCCCCGTGTTGAAGAAGGTGGTGGGCACGTAGGTGAAGAGGTTCCGCACATAGAGCGGCTCGTCCTTCGCCCAGGCCTCCCGCACGTCTCGGCCGATGCTGTCGAAGGCGGCGCGAAGGTGCAGCAGCTGCTCGGCCTTCCAGGGGATGTAGTAGCCGGGGAGGAAGTTGAAGCGCCAGAACCCCAGCTCGCGCAAGTGGCGAAAGTTCTGGTGCGCGCGCTTGGCGGTGGACGGCGCGATGGTCTGGGTGACCACCACGCGCGGCACGCGTCGCAGCGCAGGCATGAGGCTCACCACGTGAGCGTAGCTGTCGCCCGCCTGTGGGAGCGCTCGACGCAGGCGACGGTGGTCTTCGGGCAGACCGTCCATGCTGATCGTGAGCACCCCCTTGGGGTAGTGGCTGAGGTAGTCGAGCCACGCGGAGTCGAGGCCGAGTCCGTTGGTGGACAAGTAGACACGGCGGATCTCGGGCCTGTTCCGCGCGGCTTCCATGGCTCCGCGCACGACCTCGGGGACCAAGAGCGGCTCCCCGCCAAAGAGCTTCACGTCTCCGCCGCCGTACCGCCGCGCAAACAAGTCGACCGCCGCCTCTGCGTCTTGCACAGAGAGCGACGGCCATCCGTCCTTGGCGGTCGGACAGTAGCTGCAGCGCAGGTTGCACTCACGGGTGACCGTGAGGACCAGGCTGCTCACCACTGGCCGTGAGAGCCGTGCGAACCGTGCGAGCCGTGCGAGCCGTGCGAGCCGTGCGAGCCGTGCGATGCATGGCTACAGTGCTGCGCGAGGAGCAGACCCTCGTTGGCCGGGTCGTCCATCAGACGGTCGGCTTCGAGCAGGAGGTCGGCGTCGCGCGCAGGCGCATCGACGCTGGCCCACTCCCGGGGCTGGAGGAACGCTGCCGGATCGCGCTTGGCGACCGGGAACGGACTGGACGGGGCAGCGCCGCGACCGCGCTGAGGAGCCGTCTCGGAGCGCGTCAACGGAAGTTGACGCTTATCATTCTTGTTCTCGGGGTTTTCAGCCATGGCTTACCTCAGACTCTGCACGATTGGGCGTCTTCGCGTGGACGCCGCATCGTCCAACGCCGGAAAATCTTCTCGATCTGGCCGTCTCTGTCGTTGACCAGCTTCTCGAAGAGCAACGATGAGATTGTATAGTGCTCTTTGCATTTTGGCGAGCGTGGACGCTGGCCAAAGATGTCGCCGCTCTGCATGTAGTTGTGCATGGGGCACACGCCGCAGAAGGGCTTGTTCCAGCAGGTGTCACAGCTGGGCAGGGTGTCCTGCAGCGACGCGACGGCCATCGCCTTCACCGTGGGGTGCTGGATCATGTCGGTGTAGGTGGTCTCACCCAGCGTCCCGATCTGGAACACGTCGTTGCCCATGGCCGACACCATGCGACCTTCGTCGCACGTGAAGATCTTGCCATCGTAGTTGTAGGCAACCTGGCCGGTGCCGGCGCCACAAGGCGACCGGATGTCCACGAAGTTGGGGTCGTCCGGCGTCAGCATCTTCATGAGGAACGTGGACGCCGTGCCCTCGCAGATCTCGACGCCCTGCTTGTTCAGCTCGATGATGTAGTCGAGCGTCTTCGCGTAGAAGTCGAGGTACTCCTCGGACGTGTAGCCGATGGCCTTCCACGTACCGACCGCGAAGCCGTACGGGTTGAGCGGGCGCAGGTGGATGGAGCGCAGGCCGCGCTCCACGTAGAGGTCGACGATCTCCTTCCAGTGCTCGGTGGAGGCGCGCGTCGTGGTCATGAGCGCGTCCACGTGGAACAAGTTGGGATCGAGACCCTTCTCGATGTAGCGCCGGTTGAAGTAGTCCATCCAGCGGATGACGTGTTCGTAGGCGTTGGTGCCCGTCTTCCAGCGGCGGTTGTAGTTGTGGACCTCTTCGGGGCCATCGAGGCTGGTGCAGATGAGCACGCCGTTGTCGATGAGCCACTCCGCGTTCTCCTCGGTCATGTAGGTCATGTTGGTGACCAGCGCATGATCGAGGATCTTGCCCTCGTACTTGTTCTTCTCGCGGCTGTACTCGACGATGAACTTGATGATCGGCATGTTGACGGTGGGCTCACCGCCTTGGAACTCGAAGTTGATGTACTTCGAGCTGCTCTGCATGGCCTGATCGACGACCTGCTTGGCCGTCTCCATGGTCATGTCGGTGCTGACCTCGTCCATGTCCGTGCGCGACGCGTGGCAGTACTGGCAGCTCTGGTTGCAGCGCAGCGTGGTGATGCAGATGTGGAGGTGCGGACCCACGCCTACGAAGTGCTTCTTGCGGCCCACGCGCTGAGCCAGCGCCTCGATGTTCATGCCATCGCGGACGAAGCCCTTCTCGACGAGCGCCTCGTACTGAGGGTGCCCCGAGGACAACGAGCCGACGACGAACAGCGTGAAGTCATCCTTGGTCAGGAAGTGCCATTGACCCGCGTCGTTGGTGAGGAGCATGCGGCCAGCGACCTCGCCGAAGCGGAAGTACGCGAGGGCGCTCGGGTTCGACTGAACGACGGGAAGTGAGAGTGTGTGGCGCATGAATGGGGTTCAGACCGCGGCGAGACGCCGGTGCTCGATGGTGCCTGCGAGCACGTGATTGCAGAATTCATCCGCGATGGCGTCCGCCACGTCGGGTTGAATGTCCGCGAAGCGGACGATGACCGTGCCGCTACCGGGAGCGGGGACGGTGACGCTCACCTTGGCCAACTCACCGAAGGCCCGCGCCGACTCGGTGATGGCTGCCATCACGTAGAGGTCCGAAGAGAACTGAACCTCGGTGTCAGGAGGCATCGGCCTTCTCCCATGGAACCTCGACCTCGAGCTTGTCCTCGGCGAGTTCCTCGTCGTCGAGCTCGGCCAGGAGGCTGTCGAGCGTGCTCTGCCCTGCGGAGTGGAAGGCGCGAGCCATGTAGTACTCGCGGATGCGCGCCGTGGAGACCCCGATGCGGTGCCGCAGCACCTGATTCAACAGCTCGTTCGCGAACTCGCCAGCCAGGTCCACCAGCTGGTCTTCGGTGGCCTCGCCGCGCGTGCGCAGCCGAACGCCGAGGCGTTGGTCACCAGGACGGGTAAGGAAGACGTAACAGCGATCGATGAAGAGGTAGGCCGCCCCGAACACAGCATCGGGCGGATAGACGCTCTCATCGATTTCAAAGCTAACTTGACGCGGCGCCGTGTCGAACTCGAACTGTGCCTGCGTCCCCGTGGATTCCGTCACGCGATCTGTTCCCATCCGAACTGAGAGAGACGGTCGGCGTGGCGCATGAAGCCGACTCGCGACAGCTCCTGCTCGTTGAGCTCGGCGCGGCGCGCCATGGTGATGAGGGCCACCCCGAGCGCCTCGTTGGTCTGACGCTCGCCGTTGGCCTCGTTCATGAGAACGAAGTCGAAGTGGCGGCTGGCCGCGACGCCGGTGGCCTGTCCCTGACGAAGGCAGATGTGGACGTCGGTCTGGACGCCGGACTCGTGGCGCACGCTGAGGACCGAAGCCCCCATGCGGACGTCGGAGAGCGACTCGATGCGCCAGCCGTTCCCGATGCTGGAGCCCACCTGCAGCGGCGCGATGAGCGCCCAGGGAGCTGGTCCCTGCACGGTGGCGAGAGTACGCGCCTCGGACCGCTTGGCGGTGGCGGCCGTCCCCGGCGCACCCGCTTCGCTCAGCACGCGCAGCCCGAGCGCTGCCCCAACGGCGGCAACGCTAGTTTGAGTCATCCAATCTCGCCGAGTCGTCATCATCGACCTCTCATTCAGGGGGCCGGGGCCGGGGGGCGCCGGGGGGGGGGCGGCGAGACACCGCCACGATACGATACGGAAACGCGCAGGAAAGTATCGAGGTTTGCGCAATCATGCGGGGCGTGCCCGGACAACGGCGGCTTGCTGAGTCGTCGGTGATGCTCCCCAGACCCCACGATCGCCGCGCGGACGAGATGTCGCGCGAACAGGTCGCAACCGTCCGAAGCACTGGGTGCGTGCGGTGCCGGCCTGCAACAGTCGGTGCCTCTTCTGCCTCGACATGGACACCCCCCGGAACGTGTTCGTCCCCGAGGAGGACGTGCGAGCGGAGCTGCGGCGCGGGATTGAGGTGCTCGGGGCCGAGAAGGTCATCATCTCGGGGGCGAGGCCAGCCTGCACCCCAAGTTCATCGACTTCATTGCCTACGCCAAGGAGCTCGGCTACGACCGCGTGCAGACCGTCACCAACGGCTTCCGGGTCGCGGATCCAGCCTTCCTGGAGGCCTCGTTGGCCGCGGCCTCGGCGAGATCACCTACTCCATCCACGGGCACACGGCGCAGCTGCACGACCACCTGACGCAGACCAAGGGCGCGTTTCGGCGCATCACCAAGGCCATCGCCAGGTCGGTCCGCGACGGGCGCCCGGTGGTCAACGTGGACGTCTGCATCAACAAGCAGAACGTGGGCGAGCTGGACAAGCTGGTGGAGCTCTGCATCCAGCTCGGCGTCACCGAGTTCGACCTGCTGCACGTCATCCCGCAGGCGGCCGCCTACGACAACCGCGCGGACCTCTTCTACGACCCCATCGAGCACCTCCCCACGCTGCACAAGGTCTTCCGGCTCAACCGCCACCCGCGCTTCGTGGTGTGGACCAACCGCTTCCCCGTCCCTTTCCTCGAGGGCCTCGAAGATCTCATCCAGGACCCGCACAAGATGCTGGACGAGATCAACGGGCGTCGACACCAGGTGCGTCGGTACCTGGACACGGGGGAGAAGCTGGACTGCCGCGACCCCGAGCGCTGCCAACACTGCTTCATCGAGCCGCTGTGCAACACCGTGGACGAGGTGGTGCAGCGCCAGATCGAAGCCTCCTGGGACGTGTGGTGGGTGGGCACGGAGCCCACCACGCTCGACGCGTTGCCCTTCGGCTGCACACAGCTCGGGGTGGAGGTGGAGAGTGTGGCTGCCGCCGCGCAGCGCGTCCGCCCGGGCCTCGGCCTCCATGTGCGGACCGACAGCAAAGAGCCGCTGGCCGACTGGGAAGCCCTGGGTGTGGAGCTGACGCTGGTCGCCACGAGGCCCGAGCAGATCGCCGCGTGGCTGCCCGAAGGGTCAGAGAGCTCGCCGGTCCGCGTGGTGGTGGAGTTGACCAAGCCGCTGGCCCAGACGCTGCTCGCGAGCGGGCCCGCGCTGGCCGCGCACCAGGCTCGCGTGCACCTGCACCAGCCTTCCTACGAGCACGTGACCAAGGCGCGCACGGCCGACATCGAAGACTTGCGAGGGTTCCTCACGGAGCTGGCCACGCGGTCGGCCGAGCTGAGCATCAGCGGTGTGCCCGCATGCCTCGCGCCCGGTCTGCGCGTCACGGACCCACCGCTCATCCTGGCCGCCCACTTGTTCGAAGCCGAGTCCGGCCGCCTGAGCATCCGGGAGGTCGCGGAGTACCACGTGGAAGAGCGATACGCGGCCAAGTCGCTGCGGTGCCGCAGCTGCCGCGTGGAGTCGCGCTGCCATGGCGCGCACATCAACTACGTGCGCTACGCCGGGCTCGCCACACTGCAGCCGCTGGTCGAGGGCGAGCTCGCCGCCCGCGCCGAAGTGCACGCGCTCGAGCGCTACCCCGAGCCACCGCCGCGCCTGGCGCAGGGAGCGCCGGCTCTCGGGGTCGCCCCCAGCCTGCCCGGCTTCGCGCAGCCCGATGGCGCGCCCCCGACCCGCTGGCGGTCATCGCCGAGCAGCAGCTCCTGAAGAAGGCGCGCCGTCGCGCACAGGCGGCAAACACGTGACCCTCCCGGTAGGCTGAAGACCCATGGCGAACATCGGGTACATCCAGGTCGTGCGCCACTGCAACCACTTCTGTGGGTTCTGCAGTAACCCCACCTCTGCCTACGTCCACACCCAGGAGTCGCTGCGGGCGCTCGTGGACGACCTCGTGGGGCGGGACTACTACGGCGTGGTGCTCACGGGCGGCGAGCCCTCGCTGCATCCCGAGCTGCCGGAGGTGGTGCGCTACGCCAAGTCGCAGGGGCTGCACGTCCGCATGATCACCAACGGGTCGCGCATGGCGGACCCCGACTTTGCCGCCCGCTCGGACGCGGGGCTGGACCTCGTGCACGTCTCCATCTACTCGGTGCGGCCCGACGTGGAAGAGACGCTGCGCGGGATGCCCGGCACGCTCGACAAGGCCTTCGGGGCCATCGAGCAGGCGCTGCGGCATGGCATCCCGGTCAACGTCAACTGCGTCATCAACAAGCTGAACGCAGACCACCTGGACGAGACGGTGGCGTACCTCATCGAGCACCACCCGGGCGTCCGGCACTTCGTCTGGAACAACCTGGATCCCTCCATGGGGCGCGCCGAGGTGAACCAGGACCTGTACCTGCACCGCATGACGGACCTGCGCGCGTCCCTCTACCGGGCTCTGCGGTTGCTGCACCTGAGCGGGCGCACGTTCCGCGTCGAGCGCGTGCCGCTCTGCTACATGCCCGAGTTCGCATGGGCCAGCACCGAGACGCGGAAGATCGTGAAGGGCGAGGAGCGGTTGGTGCACTTCCTCGACGCGAAGCAGACCGTGCGCCAGCAGAGCTTCGAGCACGTGTATGCGGCCACCTGCCACGAGTGCTCGGTGCGCAACATCTGCGGTGGCCTGTTCGAGCGCGGCGCCGCGTACGACCCCGCGGAGCTGCACGCGCTGCAGGTGCCCATGCGCCCCATCGTGGAGCAGGTCATCACCGACCCGAGCGACCCAAGCTACGCGTTCCGCGACTACGAGGCTTGGCAGGCCGACTTCGAGGAGCGCCTCGCCGAGCTGCGCGCGACGCCCGCGCCCGATCCCCACGACGAGATGCCTCCGCACTACATGCGGCCCGAGGCCCCGCCCGTGGGGGTCGTCACCGAAGAGAGCCTGCGGGCCTTCGAGAAGGGCCTGCGGGTGGCCGAGAAGAAGGCCGCCAAGACCGGCGTCGCGGTGGAGCACGTCCGCACGCAGCTGCCCGTGATCGACAGCTGAGCGTGACGTGGCAGATCGCGCGTTGGCCATGACCCCGACACCACCACGCACATCCGACCGCTTCCTGGTGGTGCCGGACGACGCCGCCGACATCCGCGAGTTCGAGCGCATCCTGCGCAAGACGCGCCTGCACGCGCTCCGCACGCTGCTGCAGCCCCCTCGCGCCCAGACCGGGGAGTCTGCGCGGCGTGGTCTCGTGCGGCTGCGTGAAGGTCTCGAGCCCCTGATCCAGTCGGATGGCGAGAGGCTGATCGCGGCCATCGGGACCCCTGATGTCTTGCCGCTGCTCCTGAGCGCCCGCTCTGGCGCCCATCCCATCGAGGCGTGCCTCGACGTGGCGGTTCCGTCGCTGCTGATAGCGCTGGACCAAGCGGCGGTGTGGCCTGCGGTGCCGCTGCGCTACCGCGTGCTGGGCGCCGTTACTTGGCCAGGCGGGGGCCGCTGGCCCCCCACCGCGGCCTGTGCCTCGACCCGCCGGACTCGGCTGAGCTGGAAGGCGGTCAGGCCGCGCTACGCTCTGCCCCGAGGGCCACGGCCCGAGAAGGAGCGGCTGGCGCGCGGGACTGTCCTCCGGGACACCAATCCGCTTGGTCACTGGAGCACCCGGGCAAGCACGGCAACGCCACGGACCTGGCCGGGCGCAGCCTGGACGAGTGGTGCGGCGCGCTGAACCAGGCGCTGAGCTTGATCGAGGTGGGGCTGCCGACGCTCTACGCCGAGCTCACCCACACCCTGCGGCGCGTGGTGCCCGTGGGCTACCACGACCAGCGTCACCTCTCCGCGTCGTACACCGAGGCGCCGGGCCTCATCTACATGACGCTGCACCCGGACCCACTGACGCTCGCCGAGGCCATCGTGCACGAGACACAGCACGGCAAGCTCAACGCGCTCCTGTGGCAGGATGCAGTGCTCATCAACGGACGCTCCGAGTGGACGACATCGCCCGTGCGGGACGACCTTCGGCCGCTCATGGGTGTGCTCCTCGCCGCCCACGCGTTCGTGCCCGTGGCGCGCCTGCACCGTGGCCTCGCCGACGCGGGGCATCCCATCGCGGAGACGGGGCCCTTTCAGACTCGGCGTGAGGCCGTGCTGGCCACCAACCAGGCCTGCGCTTTCCGGCTGGGGAATGGACCGAGGTGGGGCGCGCGCAGCCGCATGAGGACAGTGGTCCTGCCTCGCCCCCCTGTGGAGGCCCAGCGTACGCGGCCAGGGCCCAGGGCCCGTCTGCCGAAATGTAGACCAGAGACCCACATCAGCGCGATGCTGAGCGGGCCGTGTCTACCCTGCCCATACCGCTGGTCGCGCGCGCCGAGCGAGCGCCCCTCCCCTCGGCCGTGCTGCAACGCGCGGCAGAGACCATCGCCACCCGCCGTCAGCAGACGGTCGTGGACGTGTTGCATGGGCGTGCGCTGCAGCACTATGCGGGCGCGCTGCAGCAATACCTGACGCTGCGGCTGCGCAGCGAGGCGGCGGGCCTGCGGGCGCTGACCCGTCTGCGCATCCTGGTGGCCTCCGCGCGAAGCGAGGCGCTCCTGGCGCCGCCGGGCATCCGAGCGCAGCTCTACCGGCTGGCCCGTGGGGTGGCCGACGACCTGCTGCGCGAGGGGGTGGAGCGCGACACGCTCGCACGCATGCCCTACCGCGAGGGGGACCCCGAGCAGGCTCAGGCGCTGAACGCGTTGCGCGCGCTGCCGTCCGAAGACAGCGAGCTGCTGGAGCTGCACTTCGCCCGCGAGCTGCAGCCGACGGAGATGGCGTGCGTGCTGGAGCGGCCGCTGGCCGACATCGAAGCGCGCCTAGCCGACGCCCTGCGCCTGGCTCGCGCCCGGGTGGCCAGCGCCAGCCTGCGTCACGCGTCGCTCGAGACGCTGCTGCTGCACGCCTTCGCGCTGCAGCTGGAGTGCGGAGACGCCACCGCGACGTCCGAGCTGCTGAGCACGCCGCGGGTGGATCCCGCAGCGCTCGGTGCTCCCCCGGCTCAGCTGGTGGGGCGGGTGATCGCCGGGCGCTACGCCATCGAAGCGCGCGTGGGCAGCGGCGCCTTCGGCGACGTGTACCGGGCGCGCGACACCGAGGTGCGCGGGCACGTGGTGGCGCTCAAGATCCTGCACCAGCCCTCGCCCTCCGAAGACGAGCGCGAGCGCGCGCTGCGTGAGCTGCGCCTGATCGCGTCGGTGTTCCACCCGTCCATCGTGCAGTTCAAGGACCACGGCTGGCACGAGGGGCGGCTGTGGTTCGTGATGCCATGGTACGAAGGCGAGACCCTCGAGGACCGCATCGAGCGCGAGCCGCTCACACGGCACGAGGCACGCGCCATCTTCGAACCGCTGGCGCGGGCGCTCGCGTCCATGCACGCGCGCGGCATTCGGCACCAGGACATCAAGCCCGAGAACATCTTCCTGGCCGCGCTGCCGGGCGACAGCGCGCCACTGCCCGTGTTGCTGGACCTGGGCGTGGCCGCCGAGGACGCCGAGATGGTGTTCGCGGGGACCCCCACGTACTTCGCTCCGGAGGTGGCCTGCCAGTTCGCGTCGGTGGACCACAAGCCCCCCGTGGGACACGCCGCCGACGTGTTCGCGCTGGCGCTCGCGCTGCGCAACGCGCTCGAGCCCAGCACCCAGGAGGACGTGCCGAGCAACGCGGTGGAGACGTTCATCGAGGCACGCGCGCGCGCCGTGCCCGCCCTGCCCCGCAACCCGCAGCTGCGCTTCCTCGAGCCGGCGTTCACGCGCTGGCTGGCCCACGACGCCGACGAGCGCCCGAGCGCCGCCGAGCTGGCCGAGCAGCTGGCCGTGCTGACGCTGCCAGAGGAGCGCCGCGCACGGCGTCGGCGAGCGGCGGCCATCGCCCTGCCCCTCTCGCTCATGGTCCTGCTGGCCGCGGGCGCCACCTACGAGCACGTACGCCAGGGCGAGCTGGCGCGGGCCATGGAGATCCACCGCGCGCAGCAGGCCGCCGAGCAGCTGCGCGGCAACCTGGTGGACACGCAGGCGCACGTGGAGCAGCTGCGCGGACGCGTGCAGGAAGGCGCGTTCTCGCGCCAGGAGCTGCAAGCCAGCCTGGCCGCGCACAGCCACCGGCTCATCGACAGCGAGTCGCGCGTGGCCGCGTTGACCAGCACGGTCACGGATCTGCGCGTGGGCACCGAAGCGCTGACCGCCTCACTCGAAGAGCGCCGGCTGCGAGCCGCCACGCTCGAGCGCGAGCTGCTAGCCACACAACAACAGCTGACCACGCTGGGCCAGCGCCTGGACGAGCGGCGACAGGAGCTCCTGGCGCAGCAGGGCGTGCTGGACGAGACGCGCCGAGCGCTCCGCGATAGCCGCGGCGCGGAGGGTGCCGCGCGAGCCAGCGCCGAGACGAGCGCAGCGCTGGTGGCCTCGGAGCGAGCACGCGCCGACGCGCTGGCAGGCAGCATCGCGCGCCTGCACACGGAGCAGGTGCGCCTGAACGCCGACCGTCAGCGCGCCATCGACGCGCTGCAGGCCGCCGAAGACGAGCTGCGCACGCTGCGGCGCGAGGCGCGAGCGCGCGCCACGGCCCGCGAGTCCAGCGCGGCCACGGAGGAGGGGGTGACGCCACAAGCTGCGCCGCCGCCCATGCCCGCTGAGCCCGCTCCGGGCGCCTGACGCTCCGGAAGCCCGGCGACGTGGGGCGCCACGCGGACGCTCAGCGGCGCCCCTTGAAGCCCATCATGTCTTGCACGGCGCCCTCGCTCAGCTCGGCGATCTCGTGCGCTTCCCGCAAGCGGTCCACGCACTCTTCGCAGGCCTTCTTGGCCTTGCCGTCCACCTTGATGGTGAGCAGCTCGTCGACGTCTTCACCGCACTCGCGACAGCGAGCCACGTTCAGCGCCCTCGGGGCAGGAGCCGACCGAACGCCGGCAGCACGAGGTTGCGCCGCACGGAGGTGACCGCGCCGCGGATGCCCGTGGGCAGCGCGCGGAACGCCACGTCCACGTGACCCGGGTCGGTCTCCACGGAGTGCAGCGTGACGAACGACGTGAGGATGGCGACGGCGCGCCGCACCAGCGGGTTCTTGCCCAGCTTGGGGTCGCGCATGAGGTCCAGCACCAGGCGGTTGCCGTTGGCCTCCGCGATGATGGGCGGGCGCTCCGGCATGTACGCCAGGAGCGTGCCGGGGTTGGAGAGGTCCAACGCGCCGCTCTGGATGAGCGCACCCACGGGGGACTTGCTGGGCCCCGTGACCTTGAGCGAGATGTTCTCGACACGCAGTGCCACGGTGAGCTCTTCGTCCGAGAAGATGACCTTGTCGATGTAGAGCGTGGCCGAGGCTCGAATGGGCGTCTGCATGAGGTCGATGCTGGCCCCGAACTGCAGCCCCGGGGGCACCGCGTCGAGCTTGATGTCCTCGAGCTTGCCCTCGCGTTCCGCTTGCTTCACGAGCCAGCGCAGCGCCACGAGCGGCACGCCGACGCGCAGCCCCAAAGCGCTCTTTACTGCGCGACCGAGTTCTTCCGGGTGGGCGCGGAGGTAGCTCCGCGCAGCGTCCAAAGCAGCCTGGGTGTCGACCATGCGGTAGATGATAGTGACAACGGGGAGTGGAGGGGAAGAGATTCCTTCGGGCCCCGCCCTGGCCATGCGAGCCTGGTGATCCGGCCCCCCCACGGGGGGCCACAGGACCGTTGCGATTTACACGCCGAGCGGGGAGCAGCGCCGGCGCGCTCGAACACGAACAGCCCCAACACGCGCGCCGCGAGCATGCCGAAGTAGAGCGGGTGCAGATAGCCCAGGATGTAGCCGAGGGGCGGCAGCACGCCGCGAACCAGATCCGCAACGGGCACCACCACGAAGGCGCTGACGCTCGCCAGCAGCGCGAGCGCGAGCAACGCCAGCAGCACCTGGGCATAGGCCACGGGGAGGCGCTGGAAGAGCCGCACGGTGGTGAGCGGGTTGAAGGCGTCGAAGACGCTGTCCGCGTGCGCGGCCGCGATGAGGGCCAGCGGCAGCCAGAGGAGCCCGAAGAGGAACAGCCCGCCCGCGAGCAGCTGCGCCTCGAGCCCCTCACCGAAGTAGGCGACCAGGATGGCGGGCACCGACACCACGACCACGGCGACCGCGCTCTGCAGAAGGGGGCGGAGCAGGTCCATCACCTCGAGGAAGTCCGCGGCCATGGGGGGCTGCGTGGCGCCGCTGGCCGAGCTGCGGATGACGGTGAAGAGGTAGCCGACGAAGATGCACAGCCCGAACAGCTTCCCGAGCGCGCTGGCCCACGAGAGCACGCCGCACACGAGCGCGACGCCGATCCAATAGGGGGCGCTCTCGGCATCGAGCGGGTAGCGGAACACCCCGAGCAGCTGCCGCGCGAACGGCCGCGTGACACGCGAGGCCTCGAACACGACCGCGCGACGGCACTCGGGGCAAGCCTGCATGGGCGGGTACGGCTCGGGTGCCGGGACCAAGATGAGCTCGGCCTCGGCGAGGTAGCGCTCGCAGCGCGGACAGCGGTACACGCCCGCGGCGCTGTGCGGCGCCTCCGACACCCCCGGTCAGCCCCCGCTCATGCCCATGTCGGCGGGCACGACGATGGGCGCGCAGTAGCCCCGCTCGGCGGTCCAGGCGCTGCACGTGGTGCCGGCCGGACAGATGGGGACCCGTGGGTCACACGCGCGGCGGCACACGTTGAACGCGGCCTCGGTCACGCACACACCACCCAGGTCGCAGTCCACGCTGCGGGCGCACAGACCGTTGATGGCCACGCTGCCGCCGGGCAGGCAGACCCACTCCGTGCCCACTTCCGTGGTGGGTACACACGCTTGGGCCTCCTCGCACAGCGCCTGGCCGACCGGGCAGGTGTCGAGGCACACGCCGGCCCCCGTGCTGAGCTCGAAGCACTGGCGCCCGCCCCCGCAGTCCGGTGTGGCCACACAGGGCGTGAAGGTGTTGTTGGACTTGCCGCATGCGAGCAGCAGGCCCGCCAACGCGAGTGCCAGCACCAGGCGCCCCACCGTGGACGTGAGCTGGGTGCCGGAGACTCGGGCCGCGCGGTGCAAGATCATGGGGCCTGCTCTAGCACGTCTCCCACCTGCACCGAAAGGGCGACCCCGCCCCCGAGCTCCAGCACCTGCGCCACGGGCTGGTGGCAGCGGGAGGTCGCGTCGCCGGCCGGGATGCCGCGCTCGATGGCCACGATCTGGCCCGCGGCGTTGGCGAAGAGCGCGTCGATGGCGAAGCCCACGGGGGTGTTCTCGATGCAGACCTCGCCCTCGGTGGGGAAGACCAGCAAGAGACCGCGCCCCTCGTCGAGGCCGTCGCGGCCCGCCAGGCCCTCGCGCCGCGCGTCGGCGGTGCGGGCGAAGTCGGCTTCCACACGCAGGCGCAGGGTGCCATCGGGGCCACGCACCTCCACCAAGGGAACATCGGCACAAGCGCCACTCAGCAACGGCAGGGCAGCCGAGAGAACGAAGAGAGCCCGCGCACGCGTGCTCACAGCGAAGCCAGGAACTGGAGCAGCGCGTTCTGCTCACCGGGGGTGAGCGCCAGGAAGGCGAGGCGCGCGGCGTCGGCCTCCGACGAGTGAGCCCCAATGGCGTCGAGCAGCGTCTCCGACCGGCCATGGTGCATGTAGGGCGCGCTCGCGCTCACGCCCCAGAGCGGCGCCGTGCGGAACTCGCGCAGGGTGGCGTCGCCTTGGGCCACGCCCCCGGCGAGCGGGAGCGCCACGTCGTGCAGCAAGAAGTCGGAGTAGGCGCGCACCTCGAGGCCGTCGGCCGTCATGAGCGAGGGCACGTGACAGCCCGCGCAGCCCACGTCCGTGAAGAGGCCCTCGCCCACGTCCTCGAGCGCGGCGTCGCGGCGCTGACGAGCGGGCGCCGCGAGCCCCGCCACGAAGGCCACGAGGTCCTCCATGTCCACGCTGCCGATCTCGGGGTCGGCGAACAGGTCGGCGTCGGTGGCGGCGCCGAAGGTCAGGCCGTCTTGCGGCGGCACGGTGAGGCCCAGCTCCACGCTCAGCGCGTCGCGCGTGAACTCCGCCAGGCTGGGCACCTCGGCCTTCCAGCCGAACCGACCCACGCGCCCGTTGGGCAGCACGTGTGCGCGCCCCGAGATGCCGTTCATGTCCGCGTCGGCGGGGTCCGCCAGCGCCAGCAGCGTGGCCTCCGGAATGCGGTCCACCAGCCCCAGGCCGAAGAGCGCGGGGGTCTGGCGTGGCTCGAAGAAGTTCACGCCCGCCTCGGGCGCGGGACGCACCCCCGCCGTGTCGTGTCGGTGCAGCACCGTGCCGGTGCTCGGAGCGCTGAACACGCCTGCCGCGAGGGTGCCGTGCCGGATGACGTCCACGTCCAGCGGGCCCGCGCCGCCGATGGCGGGCTGGAAGTGACACGCGCGGCAGGAGTCGCCGTTGAAGCGCGGGCCGAGCCCCACGTCGCGGCCCATGTCGCGGTCGAACACGGCACGCCCACGCGTGAACTGCTGCCGCTCGACGTCCGCGAGGCCCGCGCGCGGAGCGCCGAGCAGACCTTCGGCGAGCAGGGGCGCAGCGGGTGGCAGCAGCCCGTCCGTGCGTTGCGTGCGGCCCCCGAGCGACGCCAGGAACGCGAGCAGCTCTTCTTGCCCGATGACACCCAAGGCCATGTACGCGTCACGCGCGCTGCTGGCCTCGCCGCCGTGCAGTCGGATGGCCTCGTCGAGGGTGGTGGCGCGACCATCGTGCAAGTAGGGCGACACCGCGACCACGCCCCACAGAGGCTGCGTGCGGAACTCCGCGCCCGTGGCCACGCCCTGCTCGATCCCATCGGCCAGCTCGGGCCCCATGTCGTGCAGCAAGAGGTCCGTGTAGGCCGGCACGCGGCCGTGGGGCCCAACCAGAGCGGGTGTGTGACAGGAGGCACAGCCGGTGTCCTCGAAGTGCTGCTCGCCACGCTCGGTGGTGGGCGTGGGGACGTCGGGCTGGGGTGCAGCCAGCAGCATGGCAAACGAGATCAACGCGTAGAGGTCCGGCTCGCTCAGCTCGGGATCGGGCGTGGGGTCCGCGTCGAAGGTGGGCTCGTCCGGCGCGCCCGCCTGCGCAGCCTGGGCACCCGCCACGCTGGGTCCGGCCCGCCGCGACGCCGGCGCCCCCTCGATGCCGCTGGGCACCGGCAGGTTCAGGCGCGCCACGTTGGAGAGCGGCTGGCTGGTGACACCCAAGTGGTTGAACAGGGGACCGCGGATGAAGACCTCGAGGTCCACGCTCTGCGCCTTGCGGCCGAAGCGCCCCACGAAGCCGCGGTCGAAGTTGGGGCGCCCGCTGATGCCGTCGCCGTCGGCGTCTGCAGGGTCGGCGCGGCGCAGGATCTCTTCGTCGCTCACCTCGGCGAGCGCGCCCACCCCGAAGAACGGGATGGGGCTGCGGTTGGCGCCCAGGTTGACGAAGGCCTCCTCGGCGACACGGCCGCGCATGCCCGTGAGGAACTGCGCCTGCACCCCGCTGCTGTTCACGCCACGCGGGATGTAGCTGCCGTCCGGATCACGGTAGGCCACGATCAGGAAGTCGCGGTAGTGCGCGGCGCCCCCACCCGCGACGGGCTTCTCGTGGCAGGCCAGGCACGTGGTGGCGTTGAAGGGCGGCCCGAGGCCCCCCGAGATGGGCACGCTGCGGAGCGCCACCTCACGTCCTCGCACGAACTCGGCGCGCTGGGCGTCGGTGGCGCGCGGCATGACGTCCCCGAGGGGCGCGAAGATGCCGGGCGCCACGGGCAGAGGCTCCGACGCACAGCCCACCAGTCCCACGAGCGCCGCGACGACGCTCGCCAGGAGCCTTCGTTGCGGAGCGAGACTCACTCGTCCACCGCGAGGTTGCGCACGAAGGCGATGCCTTCCTCTTCGCCTGGTGCGGCGGTGAAGTTGCCGCCCACCGCCGTGAGCACGCCCGTCGAGTCGCCGAAGATGGCGTGGAAGTCGAGCGCGGTGGCCGGGACCTCTTCCCGGAACGTGCCCGCCACGAGGTCCAAGCGCGCGATGGTGCCCTCGACGCCCACCACGTGCGCCACCCCGGGCGTACGCATGAACACCCCGTTGAGCCCCGGCAGCGGCGCGAGCGACTCGGCGCGCCACGTCTCCCCGTTCCAGATGGCGACGCGCCCGTTGGAGCGGCCGCCGACCGCGACGATCTCGCTCGCGCTCGTGCCATAGAGGGCGATCAGGTCGTCGCCGGTGCCGGACGCCTCCTCCACCCAGCTCTCGCCCTGGTAGTGCAGAATCACGCCGCTGCGGCCCACGGCGTAGATGTTGTCCGCGGCGGTGCCCCAGATCTTGAAGAGGGCCGTGACGTTGGGGCGCTGGAACTCGGGCAGCGTGACGCTCTCCCAGGCGTCGCCGTCATAGTGCAGCAGGGTGGCGACCGAGCTGGTGTTGCCACGGCCGCCCACCGCCCAGACGTCGTTGGGCGCGGCGCCCCAGACGCCCCACAAGGCCTCGCTGGTGGGGGTGGGCTGCTGCGTCCAGGCCGCGCCGTCGAAGTGCAGCACCGTGCCGCCGTTGCCCACCACGAAGATGTCGCTGGCCGAGAAGCCGTGGATCCAGTTCAGCAGGGGGACGTCCGGCACCCCCGCCACGAGCGAGAAGCCATCGCCGGTATGGGTCAGAATGCCGCCTTGGTCCTCCACGCCCCCCACGAGGTAACGCGGCCCTTCGCTGGGGGCCCAGACACTCAGCCACCAGCCGAAGCCCTCGCTGCCGGGCTCGAGCTGCCAGCCAGCGTCCCGGGAGGGGCCGCCGCAGGCCACGAGCACGAGGTGGAGGACCAAGACGACCAGGGTGAGGGTGAGTGGGGGCGCGAGCCGGGCGCGTGGGCGCGTGGGGGTGGTCACGCCGGGAAGGTACCGAGTGGGGGCCCCCGGTTCCAGCCCATGAGAGCCGACTTTTTGCGCTTTTTTCTAGGTTGACTAGCTTGTGGAGATGGTTTCTCGGCGACGCACTACGCTCGGCTGGCTCTTTGGGGCGACGGTAGCCGCTACGTCCGGGCTCGGGTTGAACCCGCCGCTGCGCGCGGAGCCCCTGCCAGAAGCCCCCGCCGTGACTCGCGTGCCGCCCGCTCGGGACTTCTCCCCCGGGCGCGCCGTCCCTGCTGCCGGCTCCGTGGTGGCGCACGTGCGCGCTGCGCTCGCTGCCGGGGACCACGCCGGCGCCCGACAGCTGGCCGAGACCACGCTCCGCCTCACCACCGATCCGGACGAGGCTGCCGAGCTGCGCTGGCTGGCCGCGGTGGCCTGCGAGGGCCTGGGGGACGGCGCGGGTCGCACCACGCACCTGGCCGCCCTGTCGACGTCTGGTCACCCGCTGGCGCCCTATGCCTCGCTCCAGCTGGCGGAGAGCGTGCTGGCCACGGATCCGGCGCGCGCGGTTCACCTCACGGCATCGCTGCGTGGCGACTGGGGCGGCGCGTGGACCGCTCGCATGACGGAGGCCCGCGCGCTGGTCGCGCTCGGTCGGAACGACGAGGCCATCGCGCGCTACCGCGCCATCGTGGCCGCCACGCCGGACGACGTGGCCGCCATCAGCGCCGGCATGCCGCTGGTGAACCTGCTGGCCGCGCGCGACGACGTGGCCAGCAAGGCCGAGGCCATCGCCATCTTGCGGCGCGTCGCCACGCGCTCGGCGGGCACCCCGCTGGCCGCCTCGTGCCTGGCGCGCGTGACCAGCATCCTCGCGACGCTGCCCGACGAGGAGCGCACACGGCTGACGCCCATGCCGCTGACCGATCGCCTGCAGGAGGCCGCTGCACAGGCCCGCGCGCTGCGCTTCGAGGAGGCTGCGCGCCAGTTCGAAGCCATCGCAGACGAGCCCGGGAGCGAGGGTGCCGTGCGCTGCGAGGCGCGGCTCGAGGCGGGCAAGGCGCTGCTGCGCGCGCGTGACCGGCGCCCGGCCGTGACGCACTTGGTGTGGGTGGGCGAGCACTGCACCACCCCCGAGCACGTGGCCTGGGCGCGCTACGAGGCCGGCCGGGGCTACACATCGCTGGGCGATCCCGCCGCCGCCATCGCGCAGTTCGAGGCGCTCGAGCGCCAGGCGCCGACGCATCGCTTGGCCGACGACGCCCGCTACCGCGCGGCGGTGCTGGACCTCGAGGAGGGTCGCCCCGAGGCCTTCCGCGCCCGCATGAGCGAGCTGCCCACGCGCTACCCGAGCGGTGACATGGTGGAGCGCGCGCTGGTGGAGCTGGCCCTCGAGGCGCGTGCACGCCGCGACTTCGCCGCCGCACGGCAGCACCTGGACGCGGCCCTCGCAGGCCCCACCGGCACGGCCGACAGCGAGGGCATGGAGGGGCGCTCGGCCTACTGGCTGGCGCGCACGCTGCACGACCTCGAGCTGCGCAGCGACGCCATCGCGGCCTACGCGCGCGTCATCCGCGAGTGGCCGCTGAGCTACCACGCGCAGCTGGCGGCCACGCGCCTGGGTGCCCTCTCGCCGAGCGACCTCGAGAGCACGCTCGCGCCCATGCGGCACACCGGCCCCGAGCCCGTGCTGCGCTTCCCCGCGCACCCCCTGCACCAGAGCGAGGGCTTCCGCGCGGCGATCGCGCTGTTCCGGGTGGGCGACACGTCGCGCGCGCGCTGGGCGCTGGACGCGCTGGCAGTCACGGCGGGCGACGCCCAAGACGAGCTGCTGTGGGTGACGGCGGCGCTCTACGAGCAGGCGGGCGACCGCACGGGCGCCATGCAGCTGATCCGCGAGCACAGCACGGCCATGCGGCGCATCGCCCCCGTGGGTCATGGGCGCGCCCTCTGGCGCCTGGCCTACCCCGCTGCCTTCGCGCCCCTGATCGAAGAGAGCGCTGCTCGCGAGCAGCTGCCCGCCGCGTTCGTGCGGGCCATCGCGCGCGAGGAGAGCTCGTTCAACCCGGGCGCCGTGAGCTGGGCCAACGCCTATGGCCTGGTGCAGGTCATCCTGCCCACCGCGCAGCGCCACGGCGCGCCGCTGGGCCTCACGGTGAACGCGCGCACGCTGCGCGACCCGGAGACCAACCTGCGCATCGGCACCCGCTTCATGCGCTTCCTGCTGGACCGCTACCCGGGCAACGTGGCCGTGGTGCCCGCGGCGTACAACGCGCAGGCCAGGGAAGCGGGCTCCGACCGCTGGCTGCGCGCACGCGCCGCGTGCTGCAGTCCTACGGGGTGTACAGCTGGCTCGACTCGGGGAGCCTGCCGGCGATGCCCGACACCATCCCGCCGCCGGGCTGAGCGCTCCACACAGCTTGCCGGGAGGCCGATTCGTCTTGCCGCAAGGCACCATGGGCACCCACCGCTGAAGCGGTGACGGCGACGGCGTACGTGAGCGTCTAACGCAGGCGTTCGGCCCATGGTCACAGCTGGCTCGACTCCGGGCAGCCTGCCGCCCTGCCGGCACCATCGCCGCCAGGGGACAAGTCCATCAGGGCAGCAAGCCCGAGACCGAGCCATGCGGATCACAATGCTGCGGCTGGCGGTGGAAGCGGGGACCGAGCAGCACGAGGAGGCGCGCCAGGAAGCCCAGACCGGCAGGCGGACGACGCCGAACTTCCACCATTAGTCCGCCGAAGGGGGACTTTCAGGTGCCAGGCCGGGCTGCCCTGCTTCAGCCATGGGTGCCCAATGACTCGGCTCCCGGTCTCGAAGCGTGGCTCGCCATCGACCAGGGATACGTCCGCGCGCTCAGCTCTCGAGGGCCTTGCCCAGCTCCTCGATGAGCTTCTTGGCCTTGGACGACAGCTCCTTGGGCACGTCTACCTGGATGACGTTGATCAGGTCGCCGCGACCACGACCGTCCAGCCGCGGGATGCCCGCTCCGCGCACGACGCGCGCGTCACCGGGCTGGGTGCCCTTCGGGATCTTCACCTTCACCGGGGGCTCACCCGTCTTGAGCGCAGGCACCTCCACGTCGGTGCCGAGGGCCGCCTCCGGGAACGAGATGTGGAGCTCGTGCACCAGGTCGTATCCGTCGCGCTGGAAGCGCTCGTGCTGCTCCACCACCACGGTGACGTGCAGATGCCCCGCCGGGCCGCCACGCGTGCCCGCCTGGCCCTGGTTGGTGAGGCGCAGCGTCTGGCCCGAGTCCACGCCCGCCGGGACGGAGATGCGGACCTTGCGCTCCAGCTCTTCGGACCCGCGGCCCTTGCACTTCTCGCAGGCCTTCACGACCTTCTGGCCGGTGCCACGACACGTGGGGCACGTGGTGGAGAAGACGAAGGCGCCACGCTTCTGGCCCACTTGGCCGCGGCCGCTGCATGCGGTGCAGGTGCTGACCTCGCCGCCCCGCCCTTCGCAGGCACCGCATGGCGTGGGGTGCTTCAGGTCCAGGTCGCGCTGCACACCGAAGGCCGCCTCTTCCAGCGTGAGGCCAATCTGCATGCTGAGGTCCGAGCCGCGCGTGGGCCCGTTGGGGTTCTGGCGCCGGCCGCCGCCGAAGCCCCCGCCCCCGCCGAACAAGTCGCCGAAGATGTCTTGGAACGAGCTGAAGATGTCGCCCATGTCCTGGAAGCCCGCGCCGCCGCCGCGACCCTCGAGGCCGGCGTGCCCGAAGCGGTCGTAGACCGCGCGCTTCTCCGCGTCGTTCAGCACGCCGTAGGCCTCGCTGGCCTCCTTGAACTTGTCCTCGGCGGTGGGGTCGTCCGGGTTGCGATCGGGGTGGAACTGGAGTGCCAGCTTCCGGTACGCCTTCTTCAGCGTCGACGCGTCAGCGTCCTTCTCGACCCCGAGGACTTCGTAATAATCGCGTTTGGACATGGAGCGGCGCGCAAGATAAGTCGCCCTGGGGGTCGGTCAAGCGGCCGCGTGTCGCCCCAAAATATCGGCCACGAGCGCCTCGGGCAGCACCCCCGTGCGCTGGAACGCGCGCATGTGGAGGATGGGCTCGCCGCCCAGCTCGGCCGTGGTGCGCCCGCGGATGGTCTCGCTGTAGAGCCGCGGGAAGAAGTCCTCGAGCCCGGCGGACCCGTGGCCCAGGCGCCGCGTGAGGGAGAACAGCGCCGTGAGCGAGTTCATCTTCATGTAGGGACACGTGGCGCAGCCACCCGCCGTGGAGCAGCCCTCGCCCGCCGCCACGCCGGGCACCACCGTGAGGCCCGAATCAGGGACCTCCGCGATGGCCTGGCTGGACACGGGGAACACGATCTCGGCGGCCAGCTCCGGCCCGCCCGCCCGCTGCGCCGCGCTCAGCACGCGCTGCACGTTGCGCACGATGGGCGTGATCATGCCGGCCTCGGTGCCCAGCACGAACTGCAGGGTCTGCGGCTCGCTGCCGCCCGCGTCGATGACGGAGCGCAGCGCCTTCTCGATGAAGGTGAGGATGTCCGAGGTGGAGCCCACCACGCCGGCCCCGCGCCGCTGACGCTCGAGGCCGAGCGCGAACATCTCGCCGGGCACCTCGAGGTGCGCCGTGACGTAGGCGTCCGGGTAGCTCTGCTCCACCTGCTGCACCACCTCGGCCCCGAACATGTGGTGCACGATGCAGGTTCCCTGCTCGAAGTAGTGGAAGCGCTGGGAGAGCGACCGCACGCTCTCGGGCGTGTGGGCCGGGTGGACCGCCGCGACCTTGGCCGCGTCCATCTCGCCGAGCGAGCGGAAGAGGTGCGCCAGGTTGTGGCCCATGTACGTGTCGGGCCCGAAGAAGATGTGGATGTCGGGCACCTGCGCTGCGGCTTGCAGCACGCTGCGCACCACGTTGGAGCTGGTGCAGGTGAGCGTGGGCACCAGCGCGTGGGCCTTGGCCTTGGTGACCAGGCTGGTGTTGATGTAGACGATGTGCAGCGCGCGCTCGAACTGGGCGGCCTCGCTGAGGTACGCACCGTAGGCCGGGGTCTCGGCCGACTCCGCCAGCGAGCAGCCGATGGCGGGCGCCGTGACGCGATAGACTGGGATCGGCTTGTGCCCGGCCGCGTCCAGCATGGCGCGCACGTTCTCGCTCATGAAGTCCACGCCCAGCACGATGACCGACGTGACCCCGGCCTCGGCCATGGTGATGGCGCTGTCCGCCATGAGCAGCGAGTCGCTGACGTGGATGTGCGGCCAGGTGCAGCGCGCCAGCACGCCCTGCAGCTCCGGGTCCATGTAGAAGTGCGCCACGATGCCCACGTTCTTTTCGTGAAGCAGCGCGTCCAGCTCGGACACCAGCGCCATGTCCGGCGAGAGGTACATGGCCTGGGCCTCCGCGAACGCGCCCTGGGGCTCGAGCGCCTGGGCCGTGATCTTGAGGGAGGGGAAAGGCTGCTTCGTGGGCGTGGTCATCAGACCCGAACTATACGCGCGGCGCTGCGTGCGTCACCCCCGGCAGGGTGCCATCTTCCCGCCGATGGCTCTCGACCCTGCTTTCGTGGCCGACTGCCCCTACGGGCCGGGCGGGCTGCTCCTCGACGACATTCTCTCCATCGACCGGGACGCCGGGCGCGTGGTGGCCCGCATGCCGGCGCACGCGGAGCTCCCGCTGACCCGTGAGCAGCGCGCCCACCCGGTGCGTCACCCGCAGCACGTGAGCGGCGGGCTCATGGTGCACATGACGGGCATGATGGGCTTCGTGCACGCCTACCACGTGCTGGGGCTGCGCCACGCGGAGGGCTGGATTGGCTACGGCGGGCGCATCTACGAGGCGCGCTTCCTGGCTCTCGGCCACATGGGCACGCCGCTCACGCTGAGCTGCACGGCCACGCGCGTGCGGCGCGGCGAGGCGCGCGCCTTCTGCCGTTACGACTTCGAGTTCACGCAGGGCAGCACGGTGGTGTACCGCAGCGACCAAGCGGCCATGTGGCTGAAGACCGGCGAGGGTGTGACGGCGGAAGACCTCGCGGGCGACTGACACCGAGCGGCAAAGCGGGAGCGCTGCTATCCTCCGCGGCGCATGCCCAGGGTCCTTGAGCAACTCGCCACCTTCGGCGGTGCGGCCGCGCTGGTGGCGGCGGTCTTCACCCTGCTGTGCTTCGTGGTGCTGCCCAAGGAGCAGCGCTACCGCGCTCGCATGCCCACCGCCATGCTGGCGCTGTTCGGGCTGTCCGCCGTGGTGCACGTCATCACCAGCCCCGAGCACGTGGTGCACGACGCCTTCGGCACCATCGGGCTGTTCTTCCTGATGCTGTCGCTGGCGCGCACCACGTTCCTGCTGCTCTACCACGGTATCGTGGTGCGCTCGATGTCGCGCGAGGCCCCGCGCATCATCGGAGACCTGGTGCAGGGGCTGTTCTTCGCGGCCGCGCTGACGGTGGTGCTGCGCGCCGTAGGCGTGGAGATCGGCTCGCTGCTGGGTGCCTCGGCGCTGCTCACGGCGGTCATCGGCTTCGCGCTGCAGGACACGCTCGGGAACCTGTTCTCCGGCTTGGCCATGCAAATGCAGGCGCCCTTCGAGGTGGGTGACTTCATCAGCTACGACAGCGAGGAGCTGCACATCGGCTGCGTGGTGGAGATGAACTGGCGCGCCGTGCGCCTGATGTCCATCGAGCGGGTGGAGATGACGGTGCCCAACACCACGCTGGCCAAGGCGCTGCTGCAGAACTACAGCCGGCCCAGCAAGGTGGTGCGGCGCTCCGTGCGGCTGGCGGCGCCGGCCGAGCTGCCCCCCGAACGCGTCCACCGCGTGGTCATCGCCGCGGTGGGAAGCGTGCGCGGCGTGCTGCCCACCCCCGAGCCCGTGGTGCTGACGCGTGAGTTCGACGAGCGCGGCGTGGTCTACGAGGTGCTCTACTTCATCACCGACTTCGCGCTGCGCGAGGTGATTGCCAGCGCGGTGCGTGACCGCATCTGGTACGCCCTCCAGCGCGCGGGCACCAACGTGCCCATGCCACGGCGCACGCTGCACGTGCACGAGGTCAACCGCGACACCATCGCCCGCCAGGAGGCGGTGCGCGCGGGGGAGCGCCTCGAGACGCTGAACCACGTGGACTTCCTGGCCGCGCTGCCGGACGACGCCAAGGTGCGCCTCGTGGAGGGCGCGCGCAGCCAGCTGTTCGCCAAGGGCGAGCGCATCATCTGCGAAGGCGAGGTGGGCCACGAGCTCTTCATCATTCGCAGCGGGCGGGTCCGGGTGATGGTCAAGAGCAGCAAGCGCGGTGAGGTGGAGGTGGCCCAGCTGGGCCCCAACCAGTTCTTCGGCGAGATGTCGCTGATGACCGGCGAGCAGCGCAAAGCCAGCGTGGACGCCATCGACGAAACCGAGCTGCTGGTCATCGACAAGGAGGCGTTCCGGCCCATCTTGGACAGCTCGCCGAAGCTGGCCGAGACCATCAGCGACGTGCTGGCGGCCCGCGCGCTCGAGCTGGGCGAGGAGGCCTCGGCCGACCGCTCGGTCCACGAAGGCGCGCAGGGGCGCACGAGTGGCATGCTGCTCACCCGCATCAAGAGCTTCTTCTCGCTCGGGTCGTCCGACTCGGAAGGCGGCAACTCATGACACAGCGACCGATTGGAAGAGACACCCGCGTGGGTGTCGTGCAGATCACCTCGCGCGACGACGTGGACCAGAACCTCGCCGCCGTGGAGCGCACCGTGCGGCAGGCTGCCGCCGAGGGCGCCGAGCTCATTCTGGTGCCCGAGTGCTTCTCGTTCTTGGGCCCCGAGCAGGGCAAGCTCGATCTCGCCGAGACGCTGGGTGGCGATGGCCCCATCTTCCGTCGTTGCGCGGAGCTGGCTCGCTCGCTCTCCTGTGATGTGGTGTTCGGTGGCTTCTGGGAGCGCGGCAGCACACGCAGCCACGTGTTCAACACCTGCCTACACCTCGGACCCGATGGCACCGTACGCGCCGCCTACCGCAAGGTGCACCTGTTCGACGTGGACCTCGAAGACGGCACCCGAGTGATGGAGAGCGACACCATCGAGCCGGGCAACGAGCTGGTGGTCACGGACACGCCCTTCGGCAAGCTGGGCCTCTCCATCTGCTACGACCTGCGCTTCCCCGAGCTGTACCGCGCGCTCGTGGACCAGGGCGCCATCGCGCTGGCGGTGCCCGCGGCGTTCACGCTGACCACCGGCAAGGACCACTGGCACGTGTTGCTGCGCGCGCGCGCCATCGAGCAGCAGTGCTACGTGCTGGCCGCCGCGCAGACCGGCACACACTTCGGGCGGCGAGCGTCGTACGGACACGCCATGATCGTGGACCCGTGGGGCACCGTGCTGGCGCAGTGCGGCGAGGGCGAGGGAGCGGCGGTGGCCACGGTGCGCCCCGACGTGGTGGAGAAGATCCGCGCGCAGCTGCCGAGCCTGCGTCATCGGCGCCCCGAGGTCACGCGTCGCGCGGGCACCTCTTCACAGGGGTGAGGCACTAGGTTTTAGGAGGTCTGGTCAACTTTTCGCGATCCCCCGTTTTTTGGATCCGGAGTGGTTGGGCCTCCTACCATTCGTGCGTGCCCCACTCTCGCTGGGGCCCGAACGAGCATGACGCTGAACCTCGACCTGCCGCCGCGCCCCGCCGCCCTCCCCTTTGCTCCCTCCTCTCCCCAGGCCCGCGACGCGCGGCGACGCCTTGCCGCGTTGCTGCTGGGCGCCGAGGGGCAGCAGGAGCTCCCACCGGTCTCGGAGCTGGCGGGAGCGTGCCTGCTGCTGGCGCGAGCCTCGGAGCGCAAGGTGCTGCTGCCGCTGGCCGAGAGCGCCCGTGAGCTTGCGATGGTGCGGCGCGGCGAGCGCGTGTTCGTGAGCGACTACGGCACCGAGAGCGTGCCGGAGCTGTACTGCCTCGAGCGCCCCGTCGGCCTGCTGCGCGTGCTCTCGGCCTGCCGCGAAACGCTGCTGGCCGAGGCCCTCGAGCTCGACGGTGCGCGCCGCGAGATCCACCAGCAGCTGGCGGACCAGCTAGCTGCGCAGCGGCTGGTGCCGGTGGACGCCACCCCGCCCGCGGTGCGTCAGCGCGGCGGCGAGACGCGTGCCCCCGAGGAGGGCGTAGCGCTCGCGTTCGGTTACGAGGTGCGGCTGCCGTCGAGTGACGAGGCGCTGACCACCCGCTCCGCGCGCGCCGACATCCACGCGATGTTCTTCCAGGGCACGCTGTGGGCCTACCTGCGCGGGCGCCGTGTGCCGCTGGTGCAGGGGCCGGTCCTGCTGGTGGTGCAGCGCCTGATCGTGGCGGTGCGTGTGCTGGTGGACGCCTGGGACTCGGGCCGCCCCACGCACGTGCGACTGCGCACCGGTCACTTCCAGGTGGGGGTGCGGCTCGACGCTGCGCGCCAGATCTCGCTCTCGCTCACCGGCGAGGCGGGTGAGCCGGTGACGGCGCAGGCGCTCCAGCTGGGCGAGACGGCCGAGCCGATCCTGCGCCTCGCGGCCGACCTGGTGCGCGCCATGATCGCGGCGGACCGGTCACAGGGCCGCAACCTGCGCGTGCGGGCGCTGCGCGATGAAGTCCGCACGCTGCGGCGGGCCGTGCGGGAGCGAGAGTCACAGCGCGGCTTCGTGAACCACGACCCCGAGCGCGTGCGGCACATCGCCCAGGCGGAGGGGACCTCCGAGCGCACCCAGCGCGAAGAGCCGAAGGCGTCCGTGGCTCCGGTTCGGACGCTACGCTTCGGCGAGCGCTGGCGGGTGGCCGTGGATGGCCTCGACGCCGGGAGTACGTTCCTGTGCGGCGACCGCCTGGTGATGGCCACGGCGCGCCACACGGTGGCCATCGGGCGCGAGCGCGGCGAGGTGCTGTGGGTGCGCGCGGGCGTGGACACCAGCGCCTTCATGGCGGGCACCACGCTGGTGCGCACCTCGGCCGACGGCCGCGTGGAGCTGTGCGACGTATCCGACGGCGAGCCCTTTGCCACCGCCCGCGTGGACGCGCGCGCCGGCACCCCGCAACCGGGAATGCTGCTGGGCGGGAACGGCGTCCCACCGATGGTGGCGCTCATGGAGGGCGGCCAGCGCGTGGTGGCGCTCGACCTGCGCACCGGCCAGCCGCGCTGGCGCTTCACCAGCCGCAGCGCGAGCGGGCTCCAGCTGAAGCGCGTGGGACGCGTGCTGCTCATGACCACGCCCGAAGGCACGCTGCACGCCGTGGACACCAGCACCGGTGACGAGCTGTGGTGCTACGCCACCAAGGAGCGCCTGGCCACGGCGCCCGTGGTGGTGGGCGACCGCGTGGTGCTGGCGGCCGGCGCCCTCGGGGCACGCCACGGCTCGCTGCACGTGGTGGACCTCTACAGCGGCAAGGCGCACTTCACCTCCACGCTGGACGGTGCCCCGCTGGCCACGCCCGTGGCCGACCGTGATGGGGTGGCCGTGGCGGTGACCCGAGACGGCGGACGGCGCGCCATCGCCTACCGCTGCGACCGTGACGAGGTGCGCTGGGACATCGCCGACCCGGGCCTGGGGGTGGGCGCCGCCACCCTGATCGTGGACGACCTGTTGGTGTGCAACAGCCCCGAGGGGCGGCTCTCGGCGGTGGAGATCGCCACCGGTGCCACGCGCTGGTCGGCGTCGCTGGCCGAGCCGGGCGCCGACGACGTGCCACGCCGCCTCGAGCCCGTGCTGCGTGGTGGGGCGCTGTTCGTGCCGTCCTCCACGGTGCACGTGCTGCGGCCGCACGACGGCTCGCGCATCGGCGAGGGCCTGCGCTGTGAGCTGGTGCCCGACTGGATCCGTGTGGACGAGCGCGGCTGGGTGTTCGTGGCCGAAGAGAGCGGGCACGTGAACGCGCACGCGCCGGTGCCGCACCTCGAGCTCGTGCGGAGTTGACGTGAACGGCACCCACGATGGCCGCCAGCACGCTTCCCGCCCTGCCCGAATGAAGGGCTACCTAGGCCTGCTGGCTCCCGCGTGCGCGTTGCTGGCGGCGTGCAGCTCGCCCGGTAGCAGCACCACCAACCCCGCCGCCACCCCCGCCGCGAGCGAAGGCACCCCCCAGACGGAGGCCAGCGACGTGACACCGACCACCCTGCCCCCTGACCTCCACGTGGTGGTCTTCTTCGACACGGAGCGCGGGCACGAGCACTTGGACGTGCGCGTCCTCTCGAGCGACACCGGCACCTACATCTCGGGCGTCCGGGCCGACGAGTCACGCGCCCTCCGCGTCACGCAGCGCATCGACCTCACGGGTGAGCAGCGGCAAGCCTACGCGGCACGCATCGCCGCGCTGTCGCGCATGCCCCGCTGTGAGCCTCTCGCGCGCTTCCCCAACGAGCCGCTCTTCCGTATCGACTCGCCCGAGTACAACGACGAGGGCCCCTCGCTGTGGCTGCGCGAGAACGGGGAGCGCATGATCGCGAGCAGCGACCCTTGCCTCGGGTACGCGCAGCTCGCCCACTTCGTGTACACGACGTGGATGAGCCACCGCTTCTAGGCGTCCTGGCCGCCACGCTCGCCACTCATCCGTCACCGGAGGAGTTTTCTGTCTGCAACGCATGGTCAGCCCCCTCCTTAGTGTGGCACTCTCGTGGGACCAGCCATGGGTTCCGAGCGCCAACCTCCGCGACCAACGCTGCGCTCCGTGGTCCTCTTGACCCTCAGCGCCGCGTGCGCGTTGGCGTGGCCCGGTGCCGGGCTCGTGCGCGCCGACGACGTGAGCGTGCCCATCTCGCTGCAGGTGGACCTGCTCGGGCGTGTGGCGGCGTACGAGCAACGTTATGCGAGCCAGCCGAACGCGGAGGCCGTGGTGCTGATCGTGGTCCGCCGGGGTCACACGGAGTCCGTCCGCGCGGCTGGCCAGATCGAGGCTGGCATCCGACGCAACGCCACGCTCGGCGGCCGACGTGTTCGCACGGTGCAGCACAGCTACTCGAACGCGGCCACCCTGCGCGCGGCGGTCGACTCGAACGAAGCTGCGATTGCCTACCTGACCCCGGGACTCGGGGACCAAGCGGGAGGCATCGCGAGCGCGCTGGTGGGGGCGCCCGTCATGACGGTGAGCGCCGTGGGGTCGGACGCCGAGCGCGGCATCGTGCTCTCGTTCGAGCTGGTGGCCGCACGCCCCACCCTGGTGGTGAACCTGCCGCAAGCACGGCGTCAGGGTGTGGTCTTCTCATCGCAGCTGCTGAGACTCGCGAGGGTGATCCAATGAGCGCGCTGCGCCCCGTGCCCCGCGGCCTGGCTGTCACCCTCGGCCTGCTCACGCTCTTGCTCGCGCTGCCACGCGTGGCGCTCGCGCAAGCCGAGCCCGAGGGCGACGAGGCTGAGCCGGCGGACCTCGGCGACCTGGAGTCGCTGCTGGGGGAAGAGGTCGTCACCACGGCCTCTCGGTCTGCGGAGCGCTCCAGCACGGCCCCCGCGACCGTGCAGATCATCGACGGCGCCACGCCCGGCGCTACGGCATGCGCTCGCTGGACGAGGCGCTCGGCTTCCTGGCCTCGGCAGCTTCGTGGCGGACTCGGGGGGCGACTACAACACCGGCGTCGACACCGGTTTCCAGGGCGTCTTGCTACGCGACCGCAACCGCCACGTGCTGGTGCTGATCGACGGGCACGTGACCAACTCGCAGAGCACCGGCGAGACGCGCCTGGACGTGGCGCTGGGGCTTCCGCTCGAGCTGATTGGCCACATCGAGGTGATGCTGGGGCCCGGTTCGGTCTCGTATGGCTCGAATGCCATGATGGCGGTGATCAACGTGGTCACCTTGCGGGCGCGCGAGTACGGGACCGCCCGCGCGGTCGCAGAGGGCACCCTGATCGCGCCGCTGGGCGTCAACTCGTCGCTGTCGCTGGGCGGTGACGGGGACAGGTATGGCGGACGCTACCGCCTGGGCGCGGGCTTCGCGCGCAGCGGCACGCTGTGGGGCCTCCCAGCCGAGGTGGTGGTGCACGGCGAGTGGCAGCAGGAGATCGGCTCCACCTTCCGCATGGCCTACCAGACCGGCCCCTATGAGGTGCGCCCGGGCGAGCCAGGTTGGGGTGGCATCGGCCGTTCACGCATGCGCACGCCCATGGCGTACCTGAGCGCCCGCCTCGGCGACGCACGGCTCTGGCTGCAGGGCAGCTCCTATCGGCGGAGCCTGCCGGTGGTGGGCACGTTCGACGAGCCCGGCACCGGCGAGCGGTCCACCACGGTGCGTGGCGAGCTGCGCCACGACGCGAACCTGACCCCCGAGGTCACGCTGGTCTCGCGGCTCTACGCAGACCACATGCGCACGGACGAGCGCTCGCGCTGGACCCTGTCGTACTGGTGTCTGCCGGGCCAGCAGGTGGACGGCTGCAACTTCCGCCGGCGCAACGCATCCACGTGGGTGGGCGTGGAGGAGCAGCTCGACATCGACTGGAAGCTGGATGGGCGCTTCGTGACCACCGTGGGCGGAGACCTGCGCTTCCGCTACGGCGCCGCCCGGCCCGCGGACTACACCGACTACGTCACGGGCGACGGGCCCTTCACCGTGCGGCTGCCCTACTGGCAATCCAAGAGCGTCATCGGCGCGCTGTTCGTGCAGCAGGTGCTGCGCTTGCACGAGCGGGTGGCAGCCAACGTGGGGGCGCGCTTCGACGCGGACTCCCTCTTCGGCGTGCGCCTGTCACCGCGGGCGGCCCTGATCTTCTCGCCCACGGACCGCAGCACGCTGCGCGTTGGGTATTCGGAGGCCTTCCGGGCGCCGAGCGCCCAGGAGCTGAACGACAGCGACCCCACCTACGTGATCCAGCCCGACCGGCTGAGCGCCGAGACGGTGCGCACCGCAGACGTGGAGTTTGCGCAGCGCTTCGCCCGGGGCTCGTTCTCGCTGCGTGCCTTCGGGTCCATCTACGAGGACCTGCTCGTGCTGCGCTACGCCACGCAGGCCGAGGTGGACGAAGCGCTGCTGCGCGACCAGCTGGTACCCAACGTGGACCCGGATGGCATATCGGTGTGGGCCAATAGCGATGTCATCCGTGCTGTGGGCGGGACGCTCTCCGCGCGCAGCGAGCTAGTGGAGGGGCTGGACCTCGCCATGAACCTGACGCTGGCCTTCAACGAACTGCGCGGCGCAGGAGCGCTGCCGATCATGCCCACCTTCTACGGCAACGCCCGCGTCGCATATCGCTTCGGTGAGCAGGGCCCCACCGTGGGACTCGCCGCGCGCTTCAGCTCCGCGCGCCCGGCCGCGCTCGACACCGACGAGGGCTACTTCCCCCGCGGGGCCTCGGCGGGCGCCCTCGGTGAGCTGCGCCTGACCGCGAGCGGTCCGTTCCGCGCCCTCCCCGGGCTGCACTGGAGCGCGTTCGTGAACGCCTCGTTGAGCCGCCTGCAGCCGTATGTGTTCACACCGGGCCCCACTACCGATGACCCGGGGAACACACGCGCCTTCCAACCCAACCAGCGGCTCTTCGCCTTCATCGGGGTGCACTATGACCTCCCGTGACCGTCGCCTCTGCGTCGCGCTGCTCGCGCTTCACGTGTCCGTGCTATCGGGCTGCTGGCCTGGCGAATCCTCTGCGCCGCCGCCATTCGACTGCGAGGCCATCGATCGCGCAGCCGAGCGCTTCCCCGACGAGTGCGGCGACGCTGGGGTGCCCGAGGACGCTGGGGTCACGAGCGACGGCGGTGAAGACACTGGGCCGTGACGCGGGCTCCGCTGCGGCTCACGGGTTCACCCCGTCGAGCGCGCGCGCAGAGGCTTGCTGAAACGTGGGGACGAACGCGGCCGCGGTGATGCCTGCGGCGGCCAGCGCGGCCTCCCCGCCATGCGCGGGGGTGAGCCCCGCGAGACGCGCCCGGAGCCGCTCCATGCCGTGCGCCAGCGCCTCGGGCGAGTCGTCGTCCACGACGGTGAGCATGTGGGCTTCGTCCGCGAGGGGGAGCCCCGCGAGGGCCCGCTGGTTGGCCACCGCCGGCACGCCCCGCGCCAGCGCTTCCAGCAGCTTGATGGGCAGCCCCCCGGACGCCAGGCGCGGCACCAGCGCCACGTCCGCGGCGGCATGCGCGACGGCGCGGTCGTGCTCGGTGCCGAGCGGTGCGAACACCACGCGGTGTGCCACGCCGTGCGTCGCAGCGAGGGCCCGCAGCGGCGCCGGCGCAGAGGCGGTGGCCACCAGCAGGTACCACTCGGCGGGCGCACGCTCGAGAGCGCCGAGCAAGAGATCGATGCCCTGATACGCATCGAGGTTGCCGGCGTAGAGCGCGATGGGCGCGCCCTGCGGCAGGCCCACCCGCATGCGCGCCGCGGTGCGCGAGGGCGGCGCGTGTGCCGGCATCTCGAAGGGCGGGAGCACCCGCTCCACGCGCGGGTGGAGCGGAGAGAGCCGCATGGCGAGCGCCGGCGTGAGCGCGAAGACCGACGCCGCCCGGATGCAGGCACCCCGGTCGAGCGCGTCGCCGGCCGCGCGCGAGAGCGGGTGCATGCTGCGCGGAAGGTAGTAGGGGAGCTCCTCACGCATGGAGGTGTGGGCGAAGTAGACGAAGGGCGCGACGCCCGCTGCCGCGCAGGCCCAGGCCGCCTCCACGTTGTGAGCCACCAGCAGCCGTGCCCCCGTGCGTGCTCGCTCGGCGCGCAGCGCGGCCACCATGCGCAGGTCGAGAGCCAACTTGCCGAGTGACGGCCCACTCCGCGTGGCGCGCACGCGCGGCCAGTCGGGCAGGCGGCGCGGCTCGACGTCCATGGCGGTGTGCGGGTCCGGCTGCCCGTGCGCGTAGGTGAGCAGGTGGGCCTGGTGCCCCTGCTGACGCAGCGCGCGCACCATCATTCCCACGATGGCCTGCGTCCCCTGCGGCGTGGGGAACGGCATGCAGGCCACGTGCAGCGTGCTCGGGCCAAGGCCGCGTGACGCATCAATCGACATAACCCAGCGCGCGCAAACGGGCCTCGATGCGCGCTTCGTCGGCGGCGTCCCGCAGGCCCGAGCGGCCCGTGTGCGCGGCGTCCGGGAGCCGCTGCGGCGAGCTGCTGTCGAAGCCCCCCACCCCTTCGGCCACTTCACGCAGCACCTCGTACAGCACGCGCCCCGCGAACTCGGGCGGCACCGCGATGTCCATGCGCGAGAGCCACGTGGCGGTGGCGTCGGCGATGTGCGTGTCGATCTGGCCCACGGCGCTCACGCGCGGACCGGCCGCCGCGAAGAAGCCGTTCGCGCGGTGACTGCCTGGCAGGCTGCGCCCCTTGCGGCCCAGCCACTCATCGGGGGCCAGGCGCCGGAAGCAGCCCGTGCCCGGCGGCGCGCTGCCCGAGGGCATGAGGTTGTAGCTGTAGCCACGGTCGAGGTGCAGCTCCAGCAGCAGGTCCGGCGCGCGCGGAACGAAGGGGCCTTCGAACAGGTCTTCACGCCGGTGCACGGCAGCCACCACCGGCGCGCCCGTGAGCGGGTCACGCAGGCTCAGCAGCGCCGCCGTGAGCCGTGCGCGCACCTGCGGGATGTCACGGGGCTGCACCACGCCCTCGGGCTCGCGCCCGGCCAGGTTCAGGTGCACGGCCGGCATGTAGTTGAGCTCGTCGCTGAAGCACTGCGTGCGGGTGAAGTCGATGGCCCCGAAGCGCGCGCGGGACTCGAGGGCGCTGGGGAGCGCCGTGCCCAGCAGCCCGAACAGCCGCTCGCGCAGCACGGGAGGCAGCTTGGTGAGCGCCAGCTCCTTCACGCGCTTCGCCACGTCCATGACCACGGGTGACTCGTGGAAGGTGAGCAGGCCGGCCTCGGCCAATGCGCGGTTCAGGTAGAGCACGCTGTCCGAGCTGCCGCCCGAGCCGTGGTCGCTCACGATGGTGAGCTCGACCTGATGTGCGCCCGCGTCCCCGCCGGCGGCGACCAGCAGCTCGCCGAGCGCGCGGTCGAGCGCCATGTACACGTGTGCGAGCCCGCTGGGCCGACGCGCCGCCGCAGGGTGGTCGCTGGGGTGCCGCGGAGAGCGCGCGTCGTGAAGCCCGTAGAGATAGTGCGCGGCGGTGTCGCTCTCGCCGAAGTAGATGGCGAACGCATCCCAGCGCTCGCCCGCCAGCAGCCACGTGGCGAGCGCGCTCTTGCGGCTGACCCGCGCCGCCAGCGCGTCCGGCAGCTCCGTGTGCCAGCCCGGTCGGTCGGCATCGAACTCGTCCACGTCGTCGAAGCGCTGCGCGCCGAAGCGCTTCACCAAGCTCGCGTGCATGGCCGGTGGCCACACGAACGACGCGTCCGCCTCGAACGCCACGGGAGCATCCCAGCCGCTCACGAACACGCCGTTGGAGAGCCGCTCGGGCGGATAGGTGGCCGGGAAGAACAGGCACGCGCAACGCAGCCCGAGCGCGTCCAGCCGGCTCACCACGCTGGGCGCCTCGCGCACCGACCCACCGGAGAAGCGCACGTCGTAGCCATGCCGCGTGGTGAAGTCGAAGACGCCGTGCCGCCCCGGATCCACCCCGGTCAAGAACGTGGTCCAGTTGGGCAGCGTGGCCGGTGGCAGAACGCTGCGCTGAGCCGAGAACGCACCACGCGCCATCACGCCGTGCACGTTGGGCAGCACGGCGGGGCCCAGCTGTCGGACGATGGCGAGATCGAAGCCGTCGAAGCCGACGATCAGGTGACGAGCGCTCATGGGGTTCCGGGTGAACGCGGAGTATGACGGCGCAGATTCCCTGGGGCGAAGCGAAAGCCGCAGAGCCGTCAGGGCGCGCGCGTGACGGGCGGGAGCAGCAAGTACACGAAGGGCCCCGAAGCACCCTCGCTCAGCTCGAGGATGACCGCGGCGGGCCCTCGGAGCGCGTACGCGTCGAGCGGTGCCAGGTCGAGCTCGACGAAGCGCTCGGCTGCTCCTGGAGGAGAGGCGACCGAGGCACCGTAAGCGACTCGGCTGTCGCTCTCCCGTGTGAATGCGCGACCGCGGAGTGCGGTCACGCTTCCAGACGCCATCGCGACCACCGCGCGGCACGTGAGCATGGACGCTGGACGGGCGGCGCAGGTGACCTCCACGACCCGCACCGACGCGCCGGACGGCAGGCGCGCCTCGGCACGCAGCCGCAGGTCCGCCACCAGCGCGTCGAACGCCGCGCCCACACGCTGCTCGTGCGCGGTCAGCAGCGCGTCGAGGCGCGCGCGCCGGAGCTGCACGTCGGGGTGGCTGTAGGTGAGCCAGTCCGCCGCGTGGGCGACAGCCTGCCGTGCCCGCGTGTACGGCGCATGATCGACGCGCGGAACCGGGTCCAGAGCGGGCTCGGGCTGTGCCAGCAGGCGTGCGATCTCGTAGTCGGCAGCCTCGAGCGCGACGCGCCCTCGGGCCTGGACGGTGGCGCTGTCCTCGGCCACGCACTCGGCGGACAGCGGCCCGCTGCTCATCGTGAGGGGCAGGCTGCCATCGTAGGTCGCTTGTAGGCTGCCCAATGCGTCGTGCGCGATGAAGTCGCGGTCCACGACGCGAATGGTGACCATGTCTCCCACGGCGAGTGCCGTGAGGGGCACGCCAAAGTAGACCGTGGGCGCGTTGTTCGCGCCGCGCGCGACGTACTCCACGCTCGTGCCCACGCGCACCATCATGCCGAGATCCGCCTGAGCGCGCGTCGCGCTGCGGAACGCTGGGCGCGGGTCATCCCCGCTGCGGTCGAGCGACACCCGGCAGTACATGACGGTGGGGGACACCGTGCCGGGCCGTGAGGCTGCGGAGAGCTGGGAGTAGGCCGTCCAGGCGTCCGAGAACTCGGGGTGATGCCGCTGCGTCTGTCCGCGGTGCACGAAGTCGTTCGTCCACCAGGGCACGTCGGTCGGTAGGGGCTCGGGGGTCTCGGGCCAGACCACGGCGGTGAGGTCGATGGCCTCTCCCCCCGCCTCGTCGTCAGGCACGGGCGGCGGCTCCCCATAGGCCTCCGGGATGGCCGGGGCGCGGCCTGCGCAAGCCACCGAGAGCGCAACTGCGAGCAGGGAGGTGAGCCAGGCGTTGTCAGGCATTCCGGGGGACAGTACCCGAGCGCGCCCAGCGGCTCCAGGAGGGCGAGGCCCCTCCGTGCCTCCGCCGCACGCCGCGATGGCGTGGCGGCCTCAGCGGTTCAAGCGCGCGCGGACTGCTTCCCCGAGCTGCGTCGCGGTGCGGACGCGCCGTTGCGGCGAGTGGCGACGTCCGTCTTCGAGGACACCTCCTCTTCGGCCGCTTCGACCACGCCCTCGACGCGCGTGCGGAGGGCGCCGGCGTAGCCTTGCGTCTTCTCGAGCAAGCTCGCGCGGAACTCGCTCCCCGTTTGGGGTGCGAACAAGAGGCCTGCGCCGATCCCCACCGCAACGCCAGCTCCGGCGATGACGGCGAAGAGGAGCGGGCTGGTTCGGGTCGCCATGGGCCAGTGCTCCTGGACGAAGCGGAAGGCGGTGGTGGCGGCGGCGAGAGTGTCTTCGATGCGAGTGGTCATGATGCCGGCAGCTCTGCACCATCCGCGCCAAGCGCATTGCGCCTTGTTTTTGGCACTTTCCGGCCGCAGGCCACTCAGAATGAGTGAGGTCCACCTGCGAATGACGTGATTCTGGCGCTCTCGCGTGCAACCCTGAGGAAGCCGGGAGGGGCTTCACGCGCGCCGACCGCCAGCGCTTCGCGTCGAACACCGTCCATGAGCACCACACAGCGATGAATCACGACTCCGACGGTCCTGCGCGCGGTCTCGGACTGTGGCTGCTCTCGTGTCTGATGGTGTTGGTCCTCCCGCGATCGGCGCACGCACAGCGAGCGGAGGTGTCGACCGAGGTGAACGTCGAGCAGTGCATCTCGTCACGCTTGCTGCTCGAGCGCGTGCGGCGCGCTGCGACGTCTCCTATCGATGACGACCTCGTCCTTCGGGTGTCCATCGCGCGGGTGGACGATGAATACCGGATGCACGTGGAGGTCCGCGACCCGGCGGGGGCGCCACTGGATGAACGCGAGCTCGTGACGCGGGCGCTGCGTTGCCAAGACCTGGACGACGCCATCGTCTTGGTCTCGGTGCTGATGTTGGACTCGGCCAGCCTGCAGCAGCAGGTGAACGCCGCTCGAGAGGGCCGCCGGCCTTGGTCCGTGGGCGCGAGCGCGGGAGCGCGCTTTCGGAGCTTGCCGTCACCCTATCCGGACGTTGCCCTCTCGCTGCAGTGGGCCCGCGCACGCCTGAGCGTGAGCGCCCGCGTGTTCGTGGGTGGAGAGCCTCGCAGTCGCAGAGGGGCGCTTCGCGCTGCGCGCGCTCGGCGTGGACGCGCGAGCCTGCTACGCCTTCGGGCGCTTTGGGCCGCTGGCGCTGGGTCCCTGCGCGGCAGCCACCATCGGCCAGCTGCGGGGGCAAACCACGGGGCTGCTCGAGGAGAACCAGGCCGTGCGCGACGCCCATGTTCGTGCGGGCCTCGGCGTCGAAGCGCGCGTGAACGCCGGGCGCTTCATCCAGCTCGTGCCCGCGCTGGTCGTGGACGTGGCGTTCACGCGCACGGCCTACCGCTTCAGCCAGTTCGCGGGCGCCCAGGAGGCGTTCCGCGTGCCACTCGTCGGTGTTCGCGCGGAGCTGGCCGTGCTGGTGCGAATCGGCGGTGCCCCGTGAGAAAAACTGACGACGTCTCGTGCGAGCGCCAAGTGAAGACGAGAGCCAACGAAAGGAACCTCGTCATGTCAGCACGAAAACACCAGTCACTCATCACGCTCCTCGGAGCGAGCCTCTCCATGGGAGGCTGCGTCGCCGAGTCCGATATCGGCGCCTCGGGCCGCCTCGATACCGAGGGGAAGCAGTCCATCATCGCGGGCTGAGCTACGGGCGCGGGTGGCGGATCTGTGGGATGGCCTCGACCTGGTGGTGTGGACGAACGAAGGCCAGACGCGGGGAGCGGTGGGCGGGTTCGTGGGCGACCCTCCCGCGGTGCGCATCTACTACGGCGACCGCGCCGGCCTCCGGGAGCAAGGCTCACCCACCGATGCCGACGTGGTCCTCACGGCGCGCGACGGAGAGTTCATCGCTAGCGTGATGGGCGAGGACCTGGACGGCGACGGGGCGGCCGAGCTGGTGGTGCATGCGGGTGTGGAGTCGAGCCACGACGTGGTGCGCCAGCCGCACGTCGAGAGCGGCAGCTTCCCGCTCGGGAGCGAAGGCTCGGTCTACGTGGTCTCGGGCGGGCCTCGTCCGGCGTCACCCGCGGACCTCGCGGTCGTGGGCACCCGAACCCCGAGCTACGCGTTGGGCGCTGAGCTGCCCCTGAGGGTGGGCCTTCCCCCGCGCGATCTCGACGGCGCGGCAGGCGACGAGTACCTGAGCCTGGCGCCGATGGAACTGGCGGACGCCAACTCCGCCATCTTCGTTCAGAGCATGGGCACCGGGGACGTCCGCGCCACGCTCACCCTCGGCGAGCGTGGCAGCATCGTGCCGCGCGCGGTGTTCGACCAGGACGGTGACGGGAACGCCGACGTCGCGGTCCTGTACGTCAAGGCTCCCATGGGCTCCGTGCTGTCGACGGAGAACTGGGCCGAGTACGGCATCGGGATCTTCTATGGCCCCCTGGCCGAAGACGTCGCGTTGGGCGACGTCGGGACGGTCGCGATCGCGCTGCCGGCCCCCGTGAGGGGAGCGGATAGCTACTTCCTCGGCATGCTGGTGGACGGGGACCTTCGGGCGACGGTAGGGACCTTTCTGGATGGAGCGGCGCCCGACCTGATCTTGACCGCAGTCCGCCAGTTCATGGTCATCCTCCCGGGCGGACCAGGGCGTGCGCCAACGCCCATGATCGGCTCCGGGCCGGGGTCCTATTCGACGCCATGGCCCATGGACGGAGGCGGGCCGCAAACGACGCTGCTCGCCCCGGGCCAGGCGATCGACAACGGCGACGCGCTCTTCATTCTTCGAGAGAGTGCAGTGGCGGTCATCGAGCTCTTCGAAGTGCTGTCCGCCACGCTCCTGTACACCCCGGAAGCGAACGCGAGCGCCCCGCCACCCATGCTGCCGTTCTTCACGGAGGGCGGTGCCGCCCTCGGCGACCTAGACGGTGACGGCGCCCTCGACCTGGTGCTCTCGACCCGTCCGCGCGAAGGAGAGACCGAGTCGCGCGTGCACGTCCTCTACGGCTTCGAGGGCTAGCGCCGGTGTACACGGACCGCGGTGGCAGCGCAGACGAGCTGGACCCCCCGACGTGCGAGAGCGCGTCGGGGGGTGGTCTGCTGGTCGACGACGCGTTCGTGCGCCGGCACGCTCCGTTCGTTCGGCGGTCGCTCACACGCCTGGGGGTGGTGGGAAGCGAGCTCGACGATGGCATCCAGGACGTGTTCCTCGCGGCCGTTCGGGGCGCCGAGCGCTTCGACGTAGGGCGCTCGGAGCGAGGCTGGCTCTACGGTATCGCGGTCAACATCGCGCGGGAGCAGCGCAAGAAGCGCTGGCGCCGCGAGCGCGCGCTCGGCGAGCCCGCAGAGGCGAGTGTCCCTGCCCCTCAGGAACGTGAGGTGGAGCGCGCGGAGGCCAGGTCGCTGATCCATCGCGCGCTCGACGAGCTGCCGGCGGAGCAGCGCGACGTCATCGTGCTCTACCGCCTCGAGGGCTGGCCCATGGGCGACGTAGCCGAGGCGCTGGGCTGCGCGCTAGACACAGCACACTCACGGCTGCGGCTGGGCACCCATCGGCTGGGGCGCTTCGTGCGCCGGAGCTTCGTGCGCGGGCGGTGCGCGGCGCTGCTGGCCGCGCTGGCGAGCGCGCTGGGCATGCCGCCCACGGCCGCAGCCGCGACGGTCTCTGCCGTGGCCGTGGCGCTGGTGCTGGTCACGGTGGCAGCGACCTCTCACGCCCCTGGTGAGCCTCCTGCAACGCGGCCCGACCGGGTGGCCACGAGGGGGGCCCAACCTCTGGCCGGTCCCGTCAGCGCCGCGGTGAGAGCGCCGGCTGAGCCCGGCACGGCGCCACATGGCAGCAGCGCGGCTCCGAGCGCAGGCGTGGTGGAGCCGAGCCCAGCCGAGCGACCAGCGGTACGCGCACGTGCGGAACGCCCGCAGGAACGCGCAACGACGGTCACTCCCACAGTACCGGAGCCCACGCCTGTGACGCCGGGCCAGGCCACGCATGACTCCGCGCCCGCCGCGCTGCTCGAAGAGACTCAACTGCTGGCGCGGGCGCGGGCGCTCGCCGGCGCGTCACCGGATGAGGCGCGCCAGCTACTGGACGCCTACGACGCACGCTTTCCGCGCGGCCAGCTGCGCCGAGAGCGCAACGTGATCGCGGCGCAGCTGAGCGCGCGCCCCGCTCCGTAGCTTGGGCTCTTGGGCCGCTGCGTGCGAGAATTGGTTGTTTCGCTGGGCGGCGACGCGGGCACACTCACGTGATGGTCCTCGTCGCGCGTGTACTGGTATTTGCGCTGTTGCTGGTTGCCTGCGGTGGTGAGAGCGCCCCTACCGAAGCCGCTCCCACGGCGTCCCCTGCGCCAGCCGTGGCCGAAGTTGAAGCGCCCACGACGGCCCCGGCCACGCCAGCGCGCGTGGAGAGCCCAGGCGACCCCGTCGCCGTCGCTCGCGGGCTCGGCTTCGCGTGTGTGCTGCGTCGGGGAGGGCGCGTCGCCTGCTGGGGCATCAACAACGAAGGACAGCTCGGGCTGGGGCACACCAACGCGGTGGCGGGTGCGGTGGAAGTGGGAGGCCTCGACGACGCGGTGGCCATCGCGGCGGGCGTCGGCACCGCGTGTGCCGTGCGACGCACCGGTGGCGTGGTGTGTTGGGGCTCGAACCGCTACGGCTCGCTCGGCGCGGGCGACAGCTCCGAGCGGCGTGGTTTGGTGTCCGTGACGGGACTCACCGATGCCACGGCCCTGGCGCCTGCCGGCACGGGCTTCTGCGCGATCCGCCGAGAAGGGCGCGTGAGCTGCTGGGGCCGTCGTCACCGGCCAGTCCTTCCCCCGGGGAGCGACGAGAGCAGCTTCGCGCTCATCGAGACCACCCTGCGTGATGTGCGTGCGCTGCGCGTCGCCGATGGCAGCGAGTTCGCGCTGCTGACGGGCAGCCGCGCGATGACGTGGGGCTACGACGGCGCCACGATTCCACTGCACGAGCTCCAAGATGTCGCCAACGTGGTAACGGGCCCTTCTGCGGCGTGCGTGCAGAACGTCGCGGGTGAGGTGCGCTGTCGCGTCACCGGAGCGTACCCCCGCGACGAGGTGATGGACGCTGCGCGCGGCGCGACGGCGATGCGGATCTCGGGCTCGCTCGTGGCGCTGATGCCGGAGGGAAGGCTCGTGATGCTCGCCCCCGATGGTGCGCGGCAGCGCCTCGAGCCTTCCACGGACATCGCCCAGCTCGCCATCGAGAGCTTCGGACCGCCCACCGCGATCGCGCGTGATGGCCGCGTGCTCGAGTGGTCGGCGAACCCCACACCCGAGGGCGTGCTGGTAGCCACGGAGATCACGCTGCCTGCGCTGGGCAGCGTGCCTGCCGACGCGCCCCTTCCGGAGGGTCCGATTCCACATTGGTGCCGGATCGACGCGCACTGGGCGTCGCTCTCAGAGCCGGTGAGTCTGGAAGCACTCTACGAGGCGCTTCTCGCCGCCCCGCGCGACGACACGCCCCACACCCGCGGGAGCCTCTGTGAGTCGGCCGAGGTGGGGTACGGCTCGCCCGACTGCCCCGCGGACGGGCCCTGGCTGGCGCAGAGCCTCGAGGGCGAGCTCACGCTGGTGGTGGCGCAGGCCGGTGGACTCTATGCCCGGATTCCCGAGCTCGCGCAGCTGTCGGATGGCACCGAGGAGAATAGTGCGCTCGGTCGCTGGGAGCTCGTGGCCGCGCAGCCCCTCGACGCCGGCTTGAGCGTCGAGATCTCCGAGCAGGTCTGTCTGGACGAAGAGAACTTCCAAGACTGCGGGCTCACGGATGCGGAGCTCGTTCACACGGTCTTGCGTGAGGTGGAGGGCCGCATCCTGCGGGTGACCGCGACCATCGACTGGCGGCGCGCTCCGTCAGGAGCCGAGTTGATCTCGAGCCCGCCCACGCTCGAAGTGAGCGGCAGCACCCTGAACCTCTGGGTCTGCGGCGGCCACGCGCGCTTCCCACTGCCAGCGGCGCCATCGACCACGTCGGACACAGGAACAGCACCCGCCACCCCCGCGACCCCCGCCACGGAAGCGGAAGCGCAGGCGGCGGCCGCACAGTGCGCGGAGGGCTGGCGCGCGTTCGGCGCGGGTGACTTCGACACCGCGCGCGCCACCATCGACGCGGCTCTCGAGGTGCTGGAGCGAGCCCAGGACGCACGCGGCCTGCGGGCACGCGGAGCCTGTCTCTACAACCGCGGTCGCGTGGCCGAGCAGGATGCCGACGTGCGAGCGGCACGCGGCTACTACCAACGCTCGCTCGAGGCGCGCCCGAACGAGGTCGTGAGGCAGCGGTGGGTAGGCCTGCTCTAGGCTGGACGGGCTGTGGCTGGGGCTGTAGACGGACGCCATGGAGCAGCCAGGCAGCGAGTTCCGACGAGCCTTAAAGGAGCGGCTGCACGGTCCTCGGAGCAAGACACGCACCTGGGTGTACGTGCCCTACGACCAGCTGCACGACGGCCTCGGCGCGCTGGCTACGCTGCCGCCCGAGGAGCTGGGCATCGTGCTGGTGGAGAGCCCCGAGAAGGCCGGGCGGCGCCCCTACCACAAGCAGAAGCTGGCCCTGGTGCTGGCGAACCTGCGCCACTTCGCGCTCGAGCAGGCCGCGCGCGGGGTGGACGTGCGGCACGTGGTGGCGGGCGCCGGTGGCTACCGCGGGGCGCTCGAACAGGCTGCCAGGGAGCTCGGGCCCCTGGTGGTGCACGAGCCGGCCGAGCGCGAGCTGCGCGAGGAGCTGCGGCCGCTGCTCGGCACGGCGCTGAGCGTGCGCCCGCACACCGGCTGGCTCACCACCCAGGAGCAGTTCAGGCGCGCCACCGGCGGTGCGCCGCCCTACCGCATGGATGCGTTCTACCGACTGGTGCGGAAGGACACGGGCATCTTGATGGAGCGCGGCAAGCCCGTGGGCGGGAAGCTCAGCTTCGATGCCGAGAACCGCAAGGCCTGGCGCGGCACCCCGAGCGCGCCCGCGCCGCTGCGCTTCGCGCCGGATGCGGTCACGGATGAAGTGGGCCGACTGGTGGAGCGAAACTACGCGTCTCACCCCGGCGAGTTGGATCTGAGCATGCTCCCGGCCACGCTGGCGGACGCCGAGGCCACCTGGCGCTGGGCGCTCGACGCTTGCCTGCCGCACTTCGGCCCGTACGAAGACGCCATGAGCCGTGCGTCTTCGGGGCTGTTCCACACGCGCATCTCGGCCCTGCTCAACCTGCACCGGCTGCTGCCCACGCGCGTCGTGGCCGATGTACTGGCGGCCGACCTCCCGCTGCAGAGCCGCGAGGGCTTCGTGCGGCAGGTGCTGGGCTGGCGCGAGTTCGTGCGCCACGTGCACCTCGCGACCGACGGCTTCCGCAAGCTGCCGTGGGGCCCGGAGCCAGACGCGGCGCCCTCGTTCCTGGGCGCGAAGCGCTCGCTCCCGCAGGCGTACTGGGGCAAGCCGTCGGGCCTCGGCTGCCTCGACCACGTGGTGGCCGACGTGTTCCGCGAGGGGTACTCGCACCACATCACGCGGCTGATGGTGCTGGGCAACCTGGCCACGCTGCTGGACGTGTCGCCGCGCGCGCTCACGGACTGGTTCTGGTTCGCCTACGTGGACGCCTACGACTGGGTGGTGGAGCCCAACGTGCTGGCCATGGCCACGTTCGGCGCGGGCGACTTGATGACCACCAAGCCCTACGTGGCGGGCTCGGCGTACATCCACCGCATGAGCGACTACTGCGGCGGATGTGGCTTCGACCCCAAGAGCACGTGCCCCATCACGCGCCTCTACTGGGCGTTCTTGGGGCGCCACGAGGCGCAGCTGAGCGGGAACATGCGCATGGCCATGCCCCTACGGTCGCTCGAGAAGCGTGCGCCGGAGGAGCGCGCCCGCGATGGGCGGGTGTTCGACTGGGTGAGCGAGACGCTCGCGCAGGGCGGTGTGCTCACGCCCGACGGCACGCCTTCGTAACGCGAGCAGCGCAGGCAGGCATCCCCGATCGATGGTCAGCCATCCGTCGAGGCCGGGAGCGGGGTAATTGGGCACCCCCGGCTTCCAGCCGGGGGTGCCCATTGCGCCTTGCAGCAAAGCGAATCGGCCCCTGGCGAGATCTATGAGAGCCACCTCGGCGCTCACGCTCGCCCGGGCCGCGTTCATGCACACACGCGGCGACCCTGGTAGGCTGCGCACGTGATCGACATCGCGATGGACGACGGCGCGAGCGCGATGGACGCGCGCCTGCTCGGGCAGACGCTCGGGGGCTCGTACCGCGTGCTGCGGCGCATCGGCGCCGGGGGCATGGGTCAGGTCTACGAGGCCGAGCACACGCTGCTGGGCCGGCACTTCGCGCTGAAGGTGTTGGATACCAGCCAGAAGACGCGGCGCGACGCGGTCAGCCGCTTCTTCGCCGAGGCGCGCGCTGCCAGCCAGATCGAGCACCCGCACATCGTGGACGTGGTGAACTTCGTCACCGATGGGCCCTACATGGTGCTCGTGATGGAGCTGCTGCGCGGCGAGAGCCTGGCCGAGCGCCTCACGCGTGGGCCGCTGCCCATCCTCGAGGCCAGCGCCATCCTGGGGCAGGTGTGCGAGGCGGTGGCGGCCACGCACGCGGCGGGCATCCTGCACCGGGACCTCAAGCCCGGAAACGTGTTCCTCACGCAGGTGCGCGGCGCGACCCACGCGAAGGTGCTGGACTATGGCATCGCCAAGCTGAAGCACGCCGGCGCCGAGAGCGGCGGCGAGGGGCAAGCGGCGGGCGTGACCACCACGGGGCAGCTGCTGGGCACCCCGCGCTACCTGTCGCCCGAGCAGGCGCGCGGGTCGCTGCACATCGACGAGCGCGCGGACGTGTACGCCGCGGGGGTCATGCTGTTCGAGATGCTCGCGGGGCGCCCGCCGTTCGAGGGACACAACGCATTCCAGCTCATCTGGAAGCACGGTAACGAGCCCGCGCCGCCGCTCAGCGCGCACGCGCCAGGCATCCCGGCGGAGCTGTCGGACGTGGTGGCGCGGGCGCTGGCGAAGGAGCCCGAAGAGCGCTTCCCCAGCATGCTGGCGCTGCGGGACGCGGTGCGAGACGCGACGTCGGCGCTGGTGGAGCGGCCCGAGCCCGCCGCTGCCAAAGAGCCGAAGGCGCCCGTTGCGGGACGCGCGCCGTGGGCGGTGCTGGCTGCGCTGCTGGGCGTGGTCCTGGTGGGCGCCACGGTGCTGCTCGCCATGGACCGCACCGACGTGCAGGCCGGCGAACCGGTGGCGAGCGCCACGCCCCCCGAACGCCCTGCCCCTGCCTCTACGGAGCCCTCGCTCACCAGCGCGCTGCGCACCGACCTGGACGCGCCCCCCAGCACCGCTCGAGAGGTGACGCTGGTGCTCACGGTGCAGCCGCCCGAAGCGCGCGTGGCCGTGGATGGCGCCGAGCCTGGGCCCGTGCCCGCCACGCTGCAGGTCCCCGCTGGGCGGCCGCTCACGCTTCAGTTCTCGGCCCCGGGTCACGTGCCGGAGGTGCGCACGCTGACCCCCACAGAGGCCGGTGAAGTGGCGGTGGCGCTGTCGCGGAGACGCGGGCGCATGCCGAGGGGCGAGAACCCGTCGCCCATCAAGCGCGACTTCTGACGGCCTCTTCGAGGGCTTCGTCTTCGCGCGCCTGCGCTGCGGCCCGCTGAGTGGCCCGATGCGCATCGTGGTGCAGCGTGACGGCCCGGTGCTGGGCGCGCGCGGCGGCCAGCGCTTCACGCGCGCACTCGGCCGCGACCTGCGCCTCGGCCACACACTGCCGAGCCGCGGCCAGCTCGGTGGCGCGCGCGTCGCGCTCTGCAGCCAGACGCTGGCGATAGGCCACGCGCAGCTGGAGGTCGGCGCCCCCGAGCGCTCGCGGGCTCACACCCGTGCCCACCCCGGACCCGTCCAGCACCTGCTGTGCTGCCAGCGCGTCGAGCGCGGCCTGGTGTGCCTCTGCGGCGGCATCCGCCTGCGCGGTGCACTGGGCCACGGTGGAGAGCGCATCGGCCAGCAGGCGGGCGGCGTCATCGCGCTCCCGCTCGCGCAGCTCTTCGAGCGCGGCCAGCGGATACTTCAAGGCAGCACCGGGGCGGCGCTGCGCGTGGCGCTCAGGGTGCCCACGATGGGCAGCGTGGTGACGCCCACCACGGCATCGCCCCCCAGCTCGGCGTCGAGCGCGTTCGCGCGAAAGTCGCCGTCGGGATCGGACGCCACCGCACCGCCGCTGAGCGTCAGGGTCACGCTGCTGGTGTCGCGGCCCAGCGTGTCGAACCACGCATCGCGCAGGGCGCTCGCGGCGCTGGCGAACACGGTGGCGCGGCAGACCTCGTCGCACACTCCGTTCACGGCTGGGTTGGAGAAGCCCGCGGCGCTCCCGGCCCCGGAGAGGGCTCCCCACGACCCGAGCGCCGAGAGCGCGACCGCGTCGGCGACGATGGCCTCGAGGTTGGCGCCGAGCGGGAGGGAGATGACCACCGGGTCGAACATGACGACCGCCCCCACGAGGTCGAGCTCGGTGACGAAGCTGAGGGCAGGCAGCGCTCCGTCGGCGGCCGGCAAGCCCGCGTAGCCGCCCATGGGACCCGCCAACACGAGCGAAGAAGACGTGAACGACGTGTCGCCGTTGGCTTCGATGGTGAGCGCGCCCGCGAGGGTGAGCCCGACCTGGCTCGACACGAACGAGAGCGCGCTCCCGAGGGCCACGCTGGGCCCGGCGCCCTCGTCCACGAGGTGCTGCGCGAACGCGGCTTCGAGCCCGGTGGTGCGCGCGACCTGTAGCGCAGCGAGCGCCAGCAGCGCGTCGGTGTCACCCACGCCGGTGAGGTGCGCTTCGAGCGCGTCCAGCAAGAACGCCGCGTCGCCCGCGGGCAGCTGCTGGGCCACGGTGGCGTCACGCCCTGCCGCGAGCAGGCTGACGAGGGCTGCCGCGGGCACGTTGAACTCGGCGTCGTATTGCCCCGCGATGACCTGCACGCGCGCGCCGAGGCGCACCGTGACCATCGCCTCGGCGTCGCTGGCCACCTGCACGTCGTCCACGCAGCCGAAGGCCAGCTCGGCGCCGCTCGCGCTCTCGCCCCGCGCTACAATGGCGTAGCCGGTGCCTGCGGGCAGGCCCAGGAAGCGGGCGGAGCTCTCGCCCGAAAGCAAGGTGATGGCCCGACCGAAGCGCCCCTCGGCGACGGAGGGGTGATCACAACCGGCCGCCGAGTACGCCTCCACGCGCAAGCGCGCGGGGCCCGTGGCGCTCAGGTCTTCCACGCCGGCCAGCACGTTTCCGAAGCCCGTGGCGCTGACGCCCACCGCCAAGAACGCGGGCGCCGCAGCGCTGGCGGTGGCTCGCAGGCGGAACGTGGCCGGGATGCTGGACCCCCGCAGCGTGGTGCGCACCGACCCGTCCGCACCGCTCAGCAGGCTGACCTCCATGAGCGAGGCGTCGTGGGCGTCACCTTCGAGCCCGAGGCGCACCGTGATGCCGGGCGCGGGCTCGCCGGCTCGCATGACCTGCAGCTCCACGGTGACGTTCTCGCGCGGCGTGAGCTGAAGCGCGCTGGTATCGGTGAAGCGCAGCTCCACCTCTTGGGGCGTGCTATCCGCGTCCGACGAGCCCGCGTCCTCGGGCACCGTCCCGGAGGCGCATCCCGTGCACGCCGGCAGGAGCGCGAGCACGCCCAGCGAGAGCATTCGGGACAGGACGGGGGCGCGACGCATCTGGCCGCCAAGGTAGCAGGGCCACCGAATGCCGGCTATGCGGTGTGCCGTGGCGCAGCGAGCGTGATAAGGCGTCGGGCTGCATGGCCTACAGCCTCGAAATCGGCGTCCGCTACCTGCGCTCGAAGAAGCGCGCGACGATCTCGCTGATCACCACCATCAGCATCGCGGGTGTGGCGCTGGGCGTGGCGGCGCTCTTGGCCGTGCTCAGCATCACCAGCGGCTTCCAGCAGCAGTTCCGCGACAAGGTGCTGGGGGTCAACGCGCACGTGCTGGTGCTGAAGTACGGCCTCGACTTCCACGAGTACCGCGAGGTCATCGAGCGCTGCCAGGAGGAGCCCGAGGTCGTGGGCGTGGGCCCCTTCCTCATCAACCAGATGATGCTGGCCAAGGGCGACCGGCTGTCCACCGTGCTGGTGAAGGGCGTGGACCCCGAGGCCATGGTCACCGTGCTGGACCTGCCGAGCCAGATCATCGCGGGCACGCTCGACGGGCTGCGCCTGCCCAACGCCGCGCCGCCGCTGCGCCCGGAAGACCTGCGCAACCCGGACATGCCCTACTGGCGCGCACTGATGACCCCCAACGACACGGGCGCCGCGCCTGCCCAGGAAGACGACCCGGAGGCCTTGGAGGATGAAGAGAGCGAGCCGCTCTCACCGCCGAGCCCCAGCACGCCCGGACGCGTGGCCAGCCCGAGTGACGTGGAGGCCCTGCTCAACGGACTCGACGACGGAGACTTGGCGCTGCCCGAGGACGACAGCGACCTCCTCAGCGTGGCGGACGACGACCTGGGGGATGACGACGTGACGGGCCCGCTCCCCGGGCTGATCATCGGCGCCACGCTGGCCGAGACCATGGGCATCGAGCTCGGCGACCGCGTGCAGCTCATCTCGCCGCTGAGCGGCAGCGCGGTGTCGTCGTGGTCCGGCTCGGGCGAGGCGCGCACGCCGCAGAGTCGCCCCTTCCGGGTCATCGCCATCTTCCGCGCCGGGTTCCAGGAGTACGACAGCCGCCTGGTGTACGCGGACCTCTTCGAGGTGCAGGCCTTCCTGGGACAGGGCGACTCGGTGACCGGCGTGGAGATGCGCCTGAACGATCTCGAGCAGAGCGTGGACGTGGCACGCCGGCTCGAACGCGTGATGGAGGGGCCCTTCCACACCATGGACTGGGCCGAGCTCAACCGCCCGCTGTTCACGGCCCTCGAGCTCCAGAAGATCATGCTGAGCCTGGTCATCGCCACCATCATCTGGGTGGCGGCCTTCAACGTCATCGCCACGCTGATCATGATCGTCATCGAGAAGAAGCGTGAGATCGCCATCCTGAAGGCCATGGGGGCCAGCGACGGCACCGTGCTGGCCGTGTTCATGGTGCAGGGCACCGTCATCGGGCTGGTGGGCACACTGGCCGGGCTCGCGCTGGGTGGCGCCATCGTGGGGTACCTGTCCACGTTCCGCTTCGCGCTGGACCCGCGCGTCTACCTCATCGACCACCTCCCCGTGGTGATCACGGCGAGCGAGTTCGCGCTGACGGCGGTCATCGCGCTCTCCATCTGCATGCTGAGCACGCTGGCCCCCAGCTGGTGGGCCGCGCGCATGCTCCCCGTCGAAGGGCTGAGACACGAATGACGTCTGCTGTTCTCCCATACGCGCGAACGACGCGGCCGCGAGCGGCCCTCACGCTGGTGCTGGTGAGCGCCACGCTCCTGGGCTGCGATCCGGTGGACGAGACCGCGGCCGAGGAGCACCCCGCCCCCGCCGAGCCATCTCGTGAAGACCGGCGGGCGAGCGACGAGTCAGCACGGGAAGAGCGCGCTGCGGCCGCTGAGCAGGAGCGCGCGGCGCGCGAGGAGGCCGCGGCGGATACCATCGCCGCCGAGGTGGCCGCCGGCCTGGTGGACGCCGGCCCACTCGCCGCACTGGAAGCGGAGCCAGAAGCCCCCGCCGAGGCAGCCGAGGTGGGCGCGACGGGCAGCGCCGACGTGTACGTGCGCCCCGTCATCCACCCCGACGTCATCCCGAACTTCCGCGTCTTGCGCTTCTCGCTCGCCGAAGACGTGGTGGACCGCGAGCCCGTCATGGTGTCCAGCAGCTTCCGCCGCGACTCGGGCCCGATGCACGTGTTCCTCGAGGTGCGCAACGAGACCGGCGAGGACATCCAGCTGTTCGTGGGCTTCCGCCCCGCCTCGGTCCAGCAGCGCGGCGGCGGCGTGTCGCTGACCATCCCGCCCTCCCCGCGCTACCGCACCCGCGCCCGCAGCAACACCCGCCGCGCCGTGGGCGAGTGGGTGTGCGAGATCATGGACGAGCGTCAACGCGTGCTGGCCACCCAGCGCTTCTGGATCACCCCGGGCGCCGAGCCGTCCCCGGCCGCCGAGCCCGCGGCCGAGTAGGTCGACTCGCGCACCCGCCAAGGCGCTGCTAACCCTGCGCCCATGCTTCAGCACAACAGCTACTTCGAGGGTCAGGTCCAGAGTGTCGGCTTCGAGCGCCTGGGCCGTCGCCAGACGGTCGGCGTCATCGCCCCGGCTCCTACCACTTCGGCACCGACGCCCCCGAGCGCATGACCGTGATCGGCGGCGCGCTCGAAGTCCGCCTCGACGGCACCGAGGCCTTCGTGCTCTACCCCGCCGGCACCTACTTCGAAGTCGCCGGCAAGAGCGGCTTCGACGTTCGCGCCACCGCCCCGAGCGCGTACCTCTGCGAATTCCTCTGAGGAGCGCCGAGACCGAGGCGGAGTCCGAGGCGGAGGCCGAGGCCGAGTCCAAGACCGAGGACCGAGTCCAAGACCGAGTCCAAGACCGAGTCCAAGACGGAGACCGAGGCGGAGGCCGAGTCCGAGGCGGAGGCGGAGGCGGAGGCCGAGGCCGAGTCCGAGGCCGAGGCCGAGACCGCCGAAATGCTCGCGTGACTTGGCGCGAAAGACACGGGTACCGCTGCTGAGGTGGGAGTGCCACCGAGGACGAAACGCATACCCAAGCGGCGAGGTGGCCGGGCGCGTGGTCGGAATCCGGCTCGGACTGGGGAGGTGGACTGCGACTGGACCTCGGTCTCCGTCTCGGACTCTGTCTCGGTCCCCGACTCGGTCTCCGTCTCGGACTCCGACTCCGTCTCGGACTCCGACTCCGACTCCGACTCCGACTCGGTCTCGGTCTCGGTCTCCGCCTCGGCCTCTGTGTTACCCTGCCCGCCGTGCGCACGCTCTCCGGTCGCCTCGCGCTGCCTCTGCTCGTTCAGCTGAAGCGTGACGGTCACGACGTCCAGTCGCTCCTCAAGCGGCTGCACCTCGATCATGACGAGCTGCGCTCGTTCGGCGGGCGGCTCGCGGTGGATGCTTGGCTCGACCTGCGGCAGGCAGGCATCGACGCCACGGGGGACCCGAGCTTTCCGCTCCGGGCCGCGCTGGGCTTGGACCGCGAGTCGTTCCCGCTGGGGTTCTACTTGATGGGGACGCAGGCCACGTTGCGCGACGGCTACCAGTTCGTGCGCCCGTACATCCCCATCATCATGTCCGGCCTGGAAGTGAACATGCTGGTCAGCGAGACGGAGCAGTCCTACGTGGACTTCGTGCTCGACGGCGAGCCGGTGGGCCCCCCCGCGTTCGCCGAGTACCTGGTGGCCATCGTGATCGCTCTCGGCCGCTGGCTGACGCCGGAGGCGCCGCCGCCCACCGGATCATCCTGGCGCACCGGTGGCCGCGCCTTGGCGACGCCATGGCCGAGCTGCTTAGCGCGCCGGTGCGCTTCGGTGTGGTGCCGTGCGCATGGTGTTTCCCGCACGCATCGACACGCCCATCGCGGGCGCGGACCCTCACCTGGGGCGGCTGCTGGCGCAGAGGCCGACGAGCAAGCCCGCCAGATTGTCACCACCACGCGCGTGCGCGACCGCGCCGGCACTATCTGTCGCGGCACCTCGAAGGCCACGAGCCCACCGTGCTGGAGCTGGCCGAGGCGCTGCGCGTCACCGAGCGCACGCTGCGCCGCAAGCTGCGCTCCGAAGGCACCAGCCCGCGCGAGCTGCTGGACGAGGTGCGCCACGAGCGTGCCCTGGCCCTGCTGGAAGAAGGCCAGCGCTCGCTCGACGAGATCGCCTACGTGCTGGGCTTCAGCGGCGCGGGGGCGTTCCGCCGCGCGTTCCGGCGCTGGACGGGCGTGGCGCCCACGGAGTACGGCAACCCGCGCTGAACGCGACGTGGCCGGCTGGGTGTGGCGCTCGGTTTGATCCCGCGCAATCCTAGAATCCACGTTTCCCCGTTGTTTTGAAGCTCGGAAAATGATGACCTGACCGGCTGGGTACGGCGAAGTGGCCGGTCCGGTGCGCGTGTTCTGCCACGAGTCTGGCACCTTCTGGACATGCACGTGCAGTCCGCCCAGTCGCCCCTCCCCAGCCACGCTGCCTCCTCCGCCGAAGGCGCCTTCCCGAACCGGCCCATCCCGGTTCGCAAGGGCCGCCCGGTGATCGGCTCCACCATCGAGTTCCAGAAGGATCAGCTGGGCTTCGTCCAGGACATCCACCGGGACTACGGCGACGTGGTGAAGACCAACATCAGCCTCATGGACTGGTACTTCGTGCGTGACCGGGATCATCCACGGGATCAACGTCCGCCAGGCCCAGACGTTCGTGACGCCCGCGCTGGCCAAGCGCATCTGGAAGCTGTTCCTGGGCGACGGCATCCTCACGGCCGACGGCGAGGTGTGGAAGCGTCAGCACGACCTGATCAAGCCCGGCTTCCATCGCCACCGCGTGGAGGCCTACGGCCCGGTCATGGTGGAGTACGCGCAGCAGATGCTGAAGGGCTTCGCCAACGGCGAGGCGCGCGACATGCGCCACGAGATCAACGGGCTGGCCATCCGCATCCCTGGGCCGCACGCTCTTCGCGGCCGACATGGATAGCTCGGCGGACACCGTCTACAACGCGATGCACGACATCAGCGAGATCCTGGTGGAGCACATCAACCTGCCGCTGCCCACGCCGCGTTGGTGGCCCAGCAAGTCGAACCGCCGGAAGATCGACGCCATCGAGGCCATCGAGGGCGTGCTCAAGCCGCCTCATCGCGGACCGCCGCTGCGAGGGCACGGACGCGGGCGACCTGCTGTCCCACCTCATCTTCGCGCGCGACAAGGAGGGCGGCCTCAGCGAGGAGCAGCTGCGCGACAACGGCATGACGCTGATCTTCGCCGGCCACGAGACCACCGCGCACGCCATGACGTGGGCCTGGTACCTGCTGGCCAAGTACCCCGAGGTGGCCGAGAAGCTGTACCAAGAGGTGAAGACGGTGTGCGGCGATCAGCCGGTCAACGTGGAGCACCTCGAGCACATGCCCTACGTGACGCAGGTCATGAAGGAGAGCCTGCGCTTCCTGCCGTCCGTGTGGGCGTTCATGCGTGCGCGCCCACCGAGGACATCACGATCAAGGGGGCTGCAGTGCAAGGTGGTGTTCCGGGAGGATGCCCCGCTGCGCGCGCGCTGACGCCGCGAAGGCTGGGCGCGTGTCGGTCGACGCCCAGCCCGCGCAGCGCACATCAGGGCGTGCGCGACTTGGGTGTGTTGCCCACGCGGCACTGCGCCACCGTGCCGCGGAACCCGTCCGCGTCGAACAGCTCCGCGTGTGCGAGTCCGACGCCGGCCTCGGCGGCGAGGTGCGTCAGGCGGAGACCAAACGCCTGGCCGCGCGGCTCCCCGCTGAACGTGAGGTTGAGGTCGGCGTTGATGGCGACGGGCGATGCGGGCGTGCAGTGGCTTCGGGTCAGCTCGGCCAGGCCCGCCATCAGATCGGCCGCAGCCACGCAGCGCACGAGGTCCGAGCACGGCTCGTCCTCGACGAAGACCGACGGAGGGGTGACCCACAGAGCGGGTTGGGGCGCGTCCCGCGCGGTGACCCAGCGCAGATCGCAAAAGTGCTCGAACGATGGATGACGCCCCGGCTCCTTCGACGCGCGGAACATGCCGCTCGACTCGGCCTCTCCCGCAGGAGGCAACGGCGCGGGTCCATGCACGCTGCCAGGCCCCTCCGAGCCAGCCAGGAACAGCCCACTCGCGCGGGCCACTACGGCGCCCTGCCACGAGAGTTCGGCCTCTCCCTGGCGGAGGCGACCGCCTTCGCGCCTTACCAGTGCGCGTCCGTCCAGCGTGCCGAAGGGGATGGGCTTGAGCAGGTCGATGGTCAGGCGCGCCACATGGAACCCTGGGCGCCGCAGCGCGTCCTCGAGCAGGAGAGCGAGCAGCGCTGCTGCGGCGCTTCCGTTGCACAGACCAGGGTCCCAACCGCTGCGCGCGGGGGCGAGCGGCATGAAGGCGCCGTGGTGGCGTCGAAACGTGGGGACGTGCGCGGGCTCGGTCGTGGACATGGGCGAAGCGCGTAGACTACAAGGCCCTGAGCGAACGCCAAGCTGCGGCAGCGAAGCCGGTCGCTCGATTCCCACCACTGCTCCCCACGAGAGGGCACGCGACCCGCGCTCGGCGCAGCGCAGCGCTCCCCCATCGCGCATCAGCGCCTCGGAGGGCCGGGAAAGAACATGTTCGTCCTGCGTTGGTAGGCGGCGTAGTCCGGCCGCTTCTGCACGGAGTAGTGCTCCGCCGGGACCGCGCCCGAGTTGACTGTCGTTGATGTGGTGTGGCCCTGCTTCCTCTGCGCCACCCCCTCCAAGCCGCAACGCACTTTGGGCCGCCCGCATGGGCCAGCGCTTCGGCCTAGACATCCGGGCGTGCCTCCAGTGGCACATCGACGAAACCCCGTCCCTATAGTGCAGAGCCTACCGTGTCGATGCAGTACCATCAGCCGTCGATGCACACGGAACTGCAGCGACTCCTTGCGCTGATCGAGACTCGCGACCGTGCACTGCGCGGTCTCACCAGCGCGCCGGAGGATCCTCGCGACGACGCCGTCATCTCGCGGCTCGGTGAGCCGGCTTCGCACGAGGCAATCGCGCGCCTCGAGTCCGTGCACGGCGCGCTTCCCGCGGCCTACAGAGCATTCCTCACGCTGCACGATGGCTGGCAGGGTTTCCCCACATCACGGACTGCGCGGTTGTTCTCGTGCGATGAGTTTGCGTCCGACGAAGGTGAGGAGTTCGCAGCGCAGTTTCGTTCTTGGCGCGGTAACAAGACCAATCGAGAAGTCCAGACGGCGTTCGTGATCGGCGGTGGTCCTGGCATTGCGTACGTGCTGCTTGCGCGACCGACGACACGAAAGGGTGCGTTGGGCACGCGACCCGAGACCGTGCGCACCTACTCGGAGAAGCCGTTGTCGCAAGGCGATGCGCGAGACTTCGTGGCGTTTCTCGAACGCACCGCGCATCTGTTGAACGTCTGGTACCAGAAAGCGTTGGAGTCCTCGCCGGCGATCACGGGAGAGCAGGCGTGGGCGCTGGTCGACGAAGCCATCGTGCTGTTCAACGATGCCGACGACAACGGCGAGCGTGTCGATGAGAGCGCCTCTGCGCTGCGTGCGCTGAGAACCCGACTCGACACAACGAGCGCTTCGCAACAGCGCGCGCTGCTCACGCGCATGCAACGTGAGCTGTACCCCGGTGGTCCGTACACGAGAGCACGTCGCGTGGGCGATGGCGTCGAGTTGTTCGAGCACGCCGCAGCGCGATGGGTTCGTGTGAAGGCGTGAACTCAGGGGTTCGTGAACACTCGAAGCATCGGGGAGGAGTTCACGCGGCGTGAAGTAGACCCTCCGCCCACGCCACTGAAATGATCCATGATTCGCAGGAGGTGCCCATGGCAGCGAAGAAGAAGAGCTCGGCAGACGCTATCGAAGGTCCAGCACTGGTCCAGGCCGTGATGAAGGTGATCGCCGCCGATCCGAAGGCGACGTTCTGGCCCAAGAGAACGCAGAGAAAGCCGAAGCCGCTGCCGGCGTCGCGGATCGCCGATCTCGAGCTCGCGGGACGCGCGTTGCCGCCCAGCATGAAGACGTGGCTCTCGCTCGGTAGCGACATCGAGGGTGTCGACTTCGCGACCGACGAGGCATGGCGGGTCACCACATTGCAGGAACACGCCGCGGAGCGCTTCGGAGACCTCGCGGCGTACCTGGTCGGACTCGCAAAGCCCAGGTTCGAGGCCCCGTGCCTCGCGTTGCGGGAGGAGGCGGGGAACAAGCTCGAGGTGCTCTACCTCGGAGCACAGGATGCGGGCGGAGAGTTCCCGGTCCTCCAGGCCTACCTCGAGAGCCCGGGCTACTCGCACATCAGGTTGTGGTCTCCCGGCTTCGACGTCTTCCTCGCGTCGCAGTGCAGGCCCGATCGCGCCGAGGCGTTCGGCGTGCCGGGCGGCGGCGAGTGCGTCGAGGTCGACGACCCGCGCTGGGGCCGACGCATGACGGCCCACATGAAGACTCTTGGACTCGCGAAGGCCGAGGTCAAGCTGGGCCGGTGATGGCGTCGTCGAGCACGCCTCACGGGCGGTCGCTCCGGGAGCCAGTGAGGCTAGCGCACCAGGGCGCGCATGCGCGCGAGGGTCGCGCTGGAAGCGCAGCTGATAGCTACGCGCAACCGGTGCACCGAGGCGTGAGAGCACCCCGTGCGGGCGCGAGAAGGCCTGTACGTCGTAGCGCACCGCGTCGTCGTCGAGCGTGACCCGGAAGCTCTCCTCCCGCTCTCGGCGTGTCCGGGCAACGTGCCGAAGCCGAAGGCAAAGCTGCTGGGCTCTCGCGCCACGTAGATCACGCGACAGGGGTGCACCGAGGCGAAGCCCAGGTGTCGCGCGACGGTCGCGAACAGGGAGCCCGGCGCGAGCTCGCCGGGAGCGCGCACGACACGCGTGAAGGAGGGCGGGTAGTTGTCCACCTTGGCAAGCGCAGCGCACGCACGCTCGAACACGTCACGCCCCCGCCCGAGCTCAGCACCGTAGCGGTCCAGCACGAAGCCCGCCGGCGCGAGCGACAGCGGTGTGCGCGTCAGGCCCACGTCACGGTAGGTGAACGGCTGGTCGCCGCGAGCGCGGAGCAGCGCAAGGACTCGCTCGTCGCTCGGCGGCGCGAGGTGGAACATGGGACACATCCTGACGCTTACCGTCCGGAGGTCCACTACTCTGTGGATGGACCATGTTCGACCGCCTCACCAACCGCCTCCTCGCCTTGGTCGGTCTCGATGTCGACTTCTCCATCGACATGCGCGGAGAGCCGTTCCACCTCATCGACGAGTCCGTGTACGTGGGGTCGTGCCCGACGCCAGAGCGCGTGCCGCAGCTCGAGGCGGCGGGGATCACGCACGTCGTCAGCTGCCTGCGCGAGGACGAGCGCGCCCAGGTGGCGTTCCTGAGCGAGCACTTCCACGTGCTCTTCCTGCCGATGCACGACGGCATGCACGAAGACATCGCTGCGGTGTTCCCGGCGTTCTTCGACTTTGCCTCTGTGGTGGAGAGCACGCCGGGGGCGCGCCTGCTCGTTCACTGCCAGGCGGGAGTCAGCCGCTCCGGCACCCTCGCCACCGCCCTGCACATGCGTAGCCAGCGCCGTAGCTTCTTCGACGCCGTCACGCACGTTCGGACGAAGCGGCCTGCGGTCCTCCCGAACATCGGCTTCGCCTCTCAGCTCCAGGCCCTCGAGCACACGCTGCGCCCGGACGCGCGGCCCCCTGGGGTGCCATCGTCGCTGGCGCGCTACCTCCGTGAAGTGTGCTGCGTCCCCGCGGAGGTCGACGTCATTCAGGACATGTTGGAGCGGCACCACCACCATGCTCCGACGGCCATTCGGGCGATCTTCGGCGGTGAGATACCCCGCGTCGTCCAGGGCGTTCGCGACTGACGAACGGGGCGACGGAACCACCGCGAGTCCCGACTGCGCGCCAGTGCTACGCTCCACAGCAGGATGACGGACACCGACGGGAGCATGACCGACCGATGGATGGGCGTGTTCCGCTCCATGGAGCGTGAACCCATCGGCGAAGCCCGCTACGCGCGGGCGCAAGCGCACAAGCGCCGCAGCCCGGCCCTCGCTCTCGTGGGCCTCGTGCTGGTGGCTGGGCCCAGCATCCTGACCGCGGTCGCTGTCGTGTTGGACTCGACGCGGCTCATTGCATACGCCTTGCTCGCATGGATTGGGGCCCGGTCCTCGGCGCCGGGCCGCTGCACTCGGGCTCAAGCGCCTCCAGCACCTACGCGGAATCCAGCCGGACAGTGAGGTCGAGGTCTTCGTAGGAGCGGCAACCGCGCCCGGGTTCCGCTCGACACCGGGCGGCGCGAACGACCGAACGACCGGACGACTCCTGTCCGCTCGCGTCATCGAAGAAGCGCGCACCCATCGTTTGGTCGTACACCCCGAGACCGGCCTACTCCTCCGGAGGTGGACGGCGCGCTCGTGAAGGAGTTCGTGGGCGGCGACATGACCATCACGGCCCGCGTCCCGGGCGGGTCTGCGAGGACCCCGCCGCGACGGGCGCGCCTCTTGAGCGTCCTCGAGAAGCACGAACTGAGGCACATCACCCACCGCCTCACGCGCGGGACTTTGGGGCCCGCTGCTCGGCGCCGCATCGGCAGCCACTGCTGTAGTCTTTCTCCTACGGACCATCACATCGGATGGAGACCCGGAACCCCACGTTGTGGTCGCGGTCGTCACGGTCTGCGTGCTCCCTGCTCATCGCTGCGGCGGTCGACCGGTGGTACCGGCGCCGGCGCCGCGCGACGCTCCAACGCGACGGCGAAGCGGGCCTTCACCGCACGGACGACCGCTGGCTGCTGCCCGAGTCGGGTATCTGCTGGGAGGAGAACGGCCGGCCCGGCCCGCTTCGACTCGTCGGTGGAGGCCTGGGCAGTGAAGCGGACGGTCGGACACGACCAGTGATGTTCTAGTGGCCCCAGCCTGCCCGCCGCGCCGCCCTCACGGCGTCGAGACGAGCACGCCTTCGTGCGGAAGTGCGACAGCGAACACTCCGCCACGTCGCCTGCAGAGAGCGCGGGCCATCGCATCGGTGTCGGCCCACATCGGCTTGTGGCGCCCCGAGCACGGCCTGCTACGGCTCGGCAATGCGCTACCCAGACCTCATCTTCGATCTGGACGACACGCCGATCGACTCCTTCGCACCCTATGTGGCGGCCACCAGCGCGTGGCGGAGGAGCTTCGCATGCGCGTGCCCTCACGCGACGAGCTGGCGTGGTGTACCTGAACACGTGGGAGCGCACGCTCGAGCGCATGTGGCCCGACACGGACCTCGACCCGTTCCGTGGCGCGCTACGCGGAACTGACGCACGAGTATGTGTACCCGCCCGTCACGGGGGTGCTGGATTCGCTCGGGCAGCTGCGCGAGCGCGGACACCGACTTTGGATCGTCACCAAGCGCTCACGCAGGCTCCTCTCCCTGCGCATGCAGCAGGCGGGGCTCGCCGCCGAGCACTTTCACGGCATCTTCGCCTTCGAGGACCAGCCCGTGACCAAGCCCGACCCGCGCTGCTTCGAGCCGGTCTGGCAGGCCGGCGCGCGCCCCGAGCAGAGCCTCTACGTGGGCGACCGGGTGGACGACCAGCTCGCCGCCTCCTCGGCTGGGGTGGTGTTCGTGGCCGTGGCTACCGGACCCGAGGGAGCCGTCGCGTGGGAGCGCATCGTGCCCGCGAGCCATCGCCTCGAGAGCGCGGCCGAGCTGCCCGCGTGGTTGGCCGAGCACGGCTGAAGCCACCGCGCGGTGAGTTCTCGGTGGGGCATGGCGGTCTCCTTCGTCGGAGGGCGCGGCCACGGGTGCTACGCTGTCTTGCGTGACGCCTCGACACCACCATGCCTCCACGCGCATCCCCCTTACCGCGAATCTACTGCTCGTCGTCTTCCTCGCGGTGGGCTGTGGACCGGGGCACCGGCACACAGACGACGGCGGCACGAACACCGACACGGGGACGGTCACGGACGCTGGCCCGAACACGCGCGTCTTCACGTTCGAGGACCACGGCTTCGTGAACCCCTTCACCGGCGGGGTCGCGTGGGAGACGACCGAGAACGCCGACGTGCTCGCCATGGAGTGGGCGTTCATCGGGCTGTCGGATGTGTATGCCACGTGCTCCGCTGCGCCCGACTGGACGCAGGTGGACGCCTTCCTCGTGAACGTGGCGGCGCGCGGGCATCAAGCCATCCTGCGCCCCGTCGTCATCGGACCGGGCTACGGCGCCGGGAGCTACGCCCCTCGGACCTGGCCACCAGCAACTTCAGCTACGACGGCGACACGTACGAGAACCCGCGCTGGGACCTGACCGCCGTGCAGAGCTGCATCCTGCAGTTCATCGATGCGTTCGCCGTGCGCTACCGTGATGACCAGCGGGTGGCCTACATCCAGATGGGCCTCGTGGGCTTGTGGGGCGAGCACCACCTCGATGGAGGCCCGTACACGGCCGCGAGCTTCCCGTCGGACGCCTTCCAGAAGACCATGATCGAGCACTACCTGGACGGCTTCGGGACCGGCTCGTCGGACCTGCTCTGCTCCGTGTCGCTCGACGCCGCGCAGAGCCACGGCTTCTTCGGGTCGGCGGACGCGTCCTCGACACGGCGCGCGTGGGCTTCTTCGACGACACGCTGCTCGAGGCCAACCACGACAGCCCGGGCAACTGGCGGCAAGAGGCCGCGCCGGCCAGGCAGCTCTCCCTCCACCGGCGACACGGGTGGGGAGGCGAGGCCTTCTGGAGCGGGTGCAACAGCAACGGCTCCTGGGCCATGCCGCCGCACGACTGCGGCAACGGCGAAGGTCTCGGGGCGCAGGCCGCGCGCCTGGGTCTCGACTACATGTTGGGCTCGAACGCCTACGACGGCAGCATCGGCCGCGCAGCCCTGCTCACGGCCTCGCAGCTCATGGGCTACAAGTTCACCGCGACCACCGTGACTCGGCTCGGCACCGGTGACCTGGCCGTCACCGTCGAGAACACCGGCGTGGCCTACTGCCCCTACGAGGTGCAGGTCTGCACGCCGCAGGGCTGCGCCGGGGACCTCTCGACGCTCGCGCCGGGAGCCAGCGTGGTCGTCACCGTGCCCGCGTCCAGCTCGGCAATGCAGGTGCTGTCGCTCGCATCGCCGCGCCTCGCGCCGAGCAGCTCCCAGAAGATCCGCTGGAGCAACGCGGAGGCCGACCGGTGCCGCCACGCTCAGCGTCACTTTTGATGGGCCGTAGGGGCATGCCCTTGTTCGACATCCAACCACTGCTCAGCGAGCACACGTTCAAAGCGCGGGCGCAGCGCGGGCCGTGGCGCGCGGGGTGGGTGCTGGTCGCCCTGCTCGGGTGCGCCCCGAGCTGCGTGCCAGCCACGACGGAGCCGACTACGGTGGAGCCGCAGTCGCCCGCGGCCGAGGCCGAGACCCCGCCGGGCGGGCGGAACCAGCGTGCGACGTCCGCGTCGACGCGGTGCTCTCCTCCGAGGCTTTCCGCGGCTACCGGTCCACACCAGCCACCCGAGCCGCCGTCGACGCGCTGTCGCCCGAGCACTACGAGCAGTGGGTCGCGGAGTCCCACGGGGCCAGCTACCTGCTCTGCACCTACCGCGTGATCGTGGAGGGCCGCGCCTACCGCTTGGAGGAGGCCCATGACACGACCTTCGAGCCGCGCGAGTCCGCCGCTTGTGAGGCCGCACGCAGCGATGTGGCTGAGCACATCCGGGCCGTGACGCAGGGCTGCACCGACCTGCACCGTGGCGCGTACTACGGCGCGGACCTCGAGCCGATCGACTGACAGCCTGCCTGCGTCACGTCACCGGTCAGCGGGCCGCGGCGCGGGCCGCCAACAGCGACTCCACCGAGTGATGCATCGTGATGCGCCCTCGGAGCCCGATGTTGGCCACCGCCACCGCCGCGCGGACCAGGGGCGAGTGGAGCGCGATATGGACCTCTTCGAGCTGCGCAAGCCTGCGCATCGACCATCCGGTCGTCACGAGGTGGCACTCGTTGGTGTACCCCATCACGGCCGTCCAATCGTGAAAGCCGCGGAGCTTTCCGTGCTGGTTGATGATTTGGTCGCCATAGGCGATGAACGCGCGCGCTTCTTCGACGCGCATGTAGCCGATGACTTCGCTCGCGAAGATTCCGGGCTGGGGCATGCTCAAGGTGACCTTGCCCTCGTCGTACTCGATGGTTTGTTCCTGCATCTCGTTCTCGGCGATCAACGTTCCGCAGCTACGGCGCGCTGGCGGCGACCGCGAGCTGCGCCGCCGCGTCGGCGGAGACGAGCACCACGTTGGATGGCAGGATCTGCGTGAGCGCGGTGTACGAGTTTTCGAGCGTGAGACCACCGTCGCTGGTCATGTAGACCCACGTGACCGAGCCGGGGGGGAGCGCGGCGAGGCGCTCGGACATGGCCTGAGCCGGGGTGGAAGGAGTCCCTGTCGTCCACGCCGCGCCATGAACGCGAGCGGAAGATCACCACGGCCGAGCCGTCGGAGCCGGTGATGCGCTCGTACTGCTGCTCGGCCGGCCACGCAGCGAACATATCGACCAGGTATGGCACGTTGACCGGGAAGACCCCCTGAATCTGTCCGCCCTCGTGCGCGTATCGCGGGAGGAAGCCGCTGAGGGCCCCCCTCCAGTTGGTGAACCACTCCCAGTGCACGACGCTGCGTGTCCCCAGGAGCTCTGCGACGCTCTCGGTGTTGGCGACGACTGCTCCTGCTGCTCGGGCGGCATGGACCCCTGGATACGCGTAGAGGTGTCCGCTGGGCGGCAGCGCGAAGTAGTCCGAGCCCGTGGACTCCGCCGCTTCGTAGTACCACTCGAGTACGTCGGGGGCGAGCTCGGGAAGGTGGGGCGAGATCGTCCAGGTGAGGGGTGGGCACGCCGGGCTTGCGCCGGCGCACCGGTCGAGTCGCTCCTCCATCCAGTCTCGCCGGGTCGACATGATGTACCGGACGTTGTCACCATCTCCGACGACGAAGGCCACGTAGACCTTGGTGGGATCATAGGAGACAGCCTGCGGTGCATTGTGCGGAAGCTCAGCCGCGCGTCGGATCGGCGGGCGACGGCTCCCGAAGAAAGACAGGTTGGAGGTGCGCGTCGGGATCGCCCCCATGTTCGCGCTCGGGAGGCAACGGGTCTGGGCCTCGTAGAGGTAGCCCTGAACCAGCCAGGAGTCGTTGTAGCCGTACACCGGCAGCGGGGTCTCCCACCCGCTCGTTCACGATGCTGGACAAGAGCCCTCTCTCGGGTTGCCGTCGATGCAGCCGTTGATGAGGAAGACCACGAACAGCTTCTGCTCGAAGACGTAGTCGATCAGGGCGACGGACATCTCGTCGGACAGGTCAGGTTGGCAAGTCGTCGGCGTTGCGGTTGTAACCGGGATTCAGCATGGCGAGTCCCGTCGTCTGGCCCAGGTAGTTCTCGTAGACGTGCTGAGTGGCCGACAGCCGAGTCGTCATGCCGGCGACCCTGCGTGGCGTCGACGATGGGATCGTCACACCGAATGGGCGACCCATCCGCCAGCATGGGCGCACCATGGGCCGCCGCCACGGTCAAGATGCTCGGGAGGATCTCGCGCTGCTCGGCATACGAGTATCGAACGCAGCCGAAGTCGGCCACGCACTCCTGCAGAAACTCCGGCGCCTCCTGGCTGGCGACTCGAAGCGAGGCTCAGCGCATCGAGCCAGAGTCGTCCTGCGGGACGACGCCATCGATGGCGGACTGGGAACGTCCGGGTCGCTCTGACGAAGACGGAACCCTGAGGCGACGGTGGCTGACAGACCACGCACGCGTGTGTGGCGAGCTGCGTGGCGACGGAGTCCGTGGCCCGCACGTGCACGATTCGAAACTCCGCGGCGTAGCGCGAGGACGTGCGTGCCGACGCCGCGAACATGAGGCACGAGAAAGAGACGGGAGCGAGGATACTATGCGGGCGTGTGGAGGTCGACGGTTCATGGCTGTCCTGGACGGAGGCTCGGGACGCGTGGCGTGGGGAGTACCCCCGCAAGTCTAGCGCAAGAGCCATGTCGGGGTCGGAGGTGAGCACCTCGACAGGTCCGCTGGGCGACCTTCACTATTCGGTGTCTCCCAGTTCCCGCCCCTGCTGCTCCCCCAGGAACCAAGCCATGACCGATCTCGCGCGCCTGCTCGCCAACGTGATTGCTTCGCCCGCCGATCCATCACCGCGTCGCGCCTACGCCGACGCGGTGCGTGCGAGCGATGCCGAGCGCGCCGAGGCTGGATCGACTGCCAGCTCGCCATGCGCGACGCCGCGTGCGCGAACGAGCCGCCGCTCCCAGGCCGCCACTGCGCGCGAAGCTTCTGGCGCACCGGCGCGGTTTCGGAGTGGGCGGCGCCGATCGTCCGCCCGGTGAACCCCATCGAGTACCATGCAGGCTTCGTGGAGTACGTGGAGGTCAACGCGGAGCAACTCGCGCAGGCCGCGCGCGTGTTGCCATCGCTCGCGCCCATCCGCCACCACGGGTGAAGAGCTCGCACGGCACGCCTGACAGCCTGGGCTGGGCCCGCGCGCTGCTCCCTGAACGCGCTGGTCACGCTCGACGTTCGCAAGAACCAGCTCGATGACGCCGAGGCCATCCGGATCGTGACGAGCCCTGAACTCTCCAGCGTCGTGGTGCTCGACCTCGCTTGGGAATCCCGATCACTTGAGGCGACCCCTGCGCGCCATCCACAGTCTTCCGGTCGCTGCGCGACGTCGAGACCGCGGGACGGGCGCGGAGCCGGTGGAGCGGAGCGGCGATGACGGAGTGGTGATCCGCACCGTCCACTTTCGTTGCCCGCGGACGCTTGTGCGCAACGAACTCGGCGACGTCCTACGGCCGCAGGAGACCGACCCACCGGGAATTTCGACGCGCTGTGCGGGGCCCAGTGCACCGCTTGCTCTGGCGAGGCGCGCCGGATCGACTCGGTGACCGGCCGCGCCGAGCTTTCGCGGGGTCGAGACGTCCGCCGACTGCGTCCCCGTGCGTGGGTCGAGGTCGTCGAACGCCGTCCAGAACGTGCCGCCGTAGGGGCCGCCGGTCCGCTGGCAGCCCGCGCCCCGCAGCACCGACATCACCGGCCGCGAAGCCCGCCCCGTACAGCGTTCCGAGGCGCACTTCGGGCGCAAACGCCGGCGGCGCGAAGAGCGCCGCGCTGCGCCAGCACCGTTCTTCGACGGCGGGCACCGCGTCCATGTCGCAGCCCGACGCGCGGAGCGACGCCAGACGCGGTGAGCCTCGCGCGCGAACCGGCACGCCCTCGATGACGACGTGACGGCGAGCCTGACCTCGACCGCGAAGCGCCCGGCCGCAGGTGTCGAGACGCACGGGCGGGGAGCCCGGCCGCTGCTGGCCGGCCCCGTCGCGTGCCCGCACGGCCGCCCTGCGGGGGCTTGGCGTGGTAGCGGGGCTCCTGGATGGTCTGGACGTCGGCCTCCCACACCCGTGGGGGACACCCTAACCGCCGCGGCGACGCGCCCCGGGTGAGGATCCAGGCCCTGTCCGCGGGCGCTGCTCACTCTTGAGGAGCGCGAGGTCTGGACCGGCGGGAGGGCCTGTGCGCATCAGCTAGGGTGTACCACCTCGGAACCAATCCGATCACAGCTTGGAGATGATCTTGTCCGCGTACTTCCGCAGCGCGCCGATCTTCACGTCCAGCGGCTGGATGTCCGGCGCGTTGTCGTACGCGTTGCGGAACCCCACGATCACGTCCGTGATGCCCTGGTCCTCCAAACGCTTCACGCCGTCCAGCTTGAACGCGTCCATGGAGCCCGCGTGGATCTCGAAGGGCTCGTTCTCGCGGCCCGCTTCACGGCGCAGCACGGCGAGCCGGTCGAGGCAGCGCGAGAGCTCTTCGGGCGCCCCGCCCGCGAACATCCAGCCGTCGCCGAGGTAGGCCGCGCGCTTCAATGCCGCTTCGGCGTGGCCGCCGATCAGGATGGGCACCGGCTTCTTCGGCGCGGGGCAAATCTTGATGCTGGGCAGCGTGTAGTGCTGGCCTTCGTAGGCGAAGAACTCGCCGCGCAGGAGCCCGCGGATGATGGCGATCATCTCGTCCATGCGCTTGCCGCGGGTCTTCCACTCCGTGAAGGTGACCTCGAAGTCCTCGGGCCAGGGGCTCAGGCCCACGCCGAAGCCGAAGCGGTCGTTGGTGAGCACCGCCACCGAGCTGACCGACTTGGCCACGAGCACCGGCGAGCGGATGGGCAGCTTCACGACGAAGGTGGTGAAGCGGATGGTAGACGTCACGGCGCCCAGCGCGGGGATGAGCGAGAAGGGCTCGATGAACGGCTTGTCCGACAGGAACGCGCGGTCCCCGGTGCCGTTGTACGGGTACTTCGACTCGGAGTCCTCGGGGTAGCAGATGCTGTCGGGGATGGTGACCGACGTGTAGCCCGCTTCTTCGGCCGCCTTGGCGAGCGGCATGTAGAAGCTGGGGTCGCACATGGACTCGGCGTAGGAGAAGCGCATCAGACCCGCGCCCCCATCTCGCGCGTGGCGTCCCACAGCGCCTTGCCAGCGGCGGGCTCGAGCGCCAGCTCGCTGCAGGGCTTCTCGGCGCGCATGTGCAGGTACATGCCGGTGCGCCCCTCGATGCCCTTGGCCACCGCCAGGTACGTCACGGGCTCCGCCGCGACTTCGGGCGAGTTGAACGCCACGCCCATGACCGCCTTGAGCAGGGGCTTCGCCCAGTTGGGTGCGTCACGCGCCATGTTGGTGTCCACCGGCCCGGGGCACAGGTGATGCACCGCCACGTCGGGCGTCCCGTCCGACTTCTTCAAGCGGCGCGACAGCTCCACCGCGTAGGTGCTGAGGCACAGCTTGCTGCGCCCGTAGTAGCGCATGGCGTCGCGGATGCCGAAGTCCTCGAAGCGCGCGAGGCCCGGCAGGTCCAGCGCCGTCGCGGTGCGGTGCGCCTCGCTCGACACGAACACGATGCGCGAGCGCGGCTGACCCTTGGCGGGCCCGTTGTTGGCGTGCGTGTCGTTGGGGATCACTCCGTCGCGCAGCAGGCGGTCCACCAGCACCGTGGGCGCCAGGCAGTTCACGGCCACCATCAGCTCGAAGCCCTGCGCGGACTTGCGGCCCTCTTTGGGCACCACGCCGGCGTTGCTCACCAAGATGTCGATGCGCTCGCCGCGGTCGCGCAGCGTGTCGCACAGCTTGTGCACGCTCGCGAGGTCCGAGAGGTCCACCGAGATCATCTCGATCTGGGGGTTGCCGCTGCGCGCGCGCACCTCCTGGCCGGCCTCGGGGATGCCACCGCGGCACGGCATGATCACGCGGGCGCCGCGCGAGGCCAGCTCCACCGCCACGGCCTTGCCCAGGCCCGAGTTGCTGCCGGTCACCATCACCGTGCGCCCCTCGAGCCGGTCGCTGGGCAGCGCGCCGGGGATGAGGTTCTTCGCGTTCTTGCGGCCCAGGTTCTCGCGGATGGCGGTCCAGATGGCGGAGACGGGGTTGTCGTGGCGTTGCTGCATGGGGCTCTCGGTTGCGTTCGGAGGCGGGCGGCGCTAGCTTGGCTATTAGCTAGTAGCCGTTAGCCACCACTGAGTAGCCCAGCCCGCGCCGGAGATCAAGGGCGGGTGAGCAGGCGAGGATCCCCGATGCCCAAAGAGCCCACCCCTGCCCTGTCGACCCGCGAGCGCATCCTGGACGCCGCCGAGGACACGTTCGCGCAGGTGGGCTACGAGGCCGCCAGCCTGAGCGCCATCGCGGACCGGGTGGGCATCCGCACGCCCAGCCTCTACAAGCACTTCCCCAGCAAGCAGGACATGTACACCGCCGTGCTGGAGCGCCTGCTCTTGCCGCACACCGAGGCCATGAGCGCGCTGCTGGTGCGCCCCACCGACCACGCGGAGGCCACGCGCAACCTCGCGGCGGTGGTGGGTCTGTACTTTGCGCGCCCCAACCTGGCGCGCCTGGTGCAGCACGCTGCGCTGGCGCGTGGCCCCGAGCTCGAGGTCATCGTGGAGCGCTGGTATGGGCCGCTGCTCGCGCGCGCTGCGGAGCTTACGCCCTCCGCCACGATCGCCGAGCGCACGGTAACACCGCAGGCCTTGGTCATCGCGGTGCACGCCATGCTGTCGGGTCTGGTGACGCTAGCGCCCTTGCACGAGCGCGCGGGAGCACCTCCCAGTGAAGCGCTGATGGTGGTGCTGGGCACGTGGGTGCACGCGCTGTGGGGCGTCCCGACGCCCTGAAGTTCACGGGCGAATCGCCAGCCTGCTAGGCTCGCCGCATGGCCCCTCCACGCAGCCCCGAGCGACGCCTCACCAAGATCATCTGCACCATCGGCCCCGCCACCTGGTCCTCCGAGGGCCTGCGCGGGCTGTTGGAGGCCGGCATGGACGTAGCGCGCCTGAACATGTCGCACGGTGATCATCCGGCGCACCTCAAGACCATCCGCAACCTCAAGAGCCTCAACAAGAAGCTGGGCAACCCGGTGGCGCTCTTGATGGACCTGCAGGGGCCCGAGATCCGCACGGGTGAGCTGAGCGAGTCCATCGACCTCAAGAAGGGCGACGTCTTCTACTTCTCGGTGCTGGCCGGCGACGCCGAGGCGCACACCGTGCACGTGAACTACCAGGACCTGGTGCGCGACCTGAAGCGCGGCGACATCGTCACCGTGGACAACGGGCTCATCAACCTGGAGGTGCTGGCCGTGGAGGACCACCGGCTGAAGTGCCGCGTGCGTGACGGCGGCAAGCTGGGCTCGCGCAAGCACGTGAACCTGCCGGGCGTGCACGTGAACCTGCCGTCCATCACCAAGAAGGACCGCACGGACATCCAGTTCGCCATCGAGCAGGACCTCGACTTCATCGCGCTGTCGTTCGTGCGCGGGCCCGAGGACATCCTCGAGGTGCGCGCGCTCATCGAGAAGGCGGGCGGCCACCAGAAGCTCATCGCCAAGATCGAGAACCGCGAGGGCGTGGACAACTTCGACGCGATCCTGGCGGTGGCCGACGGCATCATGGTGGCGCGCGGTGATCTCGGTGTGGAGGTGGACCTCGAGGAGCTGCCGGTCATCCAGCGCATGATCGTTCGGAAGTGCGCCATCGCGGGCAAGCCGTCCATCGTGGCCACGCACTTGCTCGAGTCCATGATCGAGAACCCGATGCCCACGCGCGCCGAGGTGACCGACGTGGCCAACGCGATCACCGAGCAGGCCGACGCCATCATGCTCAGCGGCGAGACGGCCACCGGCGCGTACCCCGACCGCTGCGTGGAGATCCTGGACCGCATCGCGCGGCGCATCGAGCGCGAGCCGAGCCTGGGCTTCTACACACTGCGGCCGCCGACCACCACGCAGCGCGAGCACATCGCGCAGAGCGCGTGCCGCCTGGCGGACTCCATGCACGCGGCGGGCATCATCGTGGTCACGCGGCGCGGGCTGTTCGGCCAGCTGGTGTCCAGCTATCGCCCCATGCGAACGCCCATCTACGCGTTCACGAACATGAGCACGAGCCGCCGCAAGCTCGCGCTGCTGCGCGGGGTGGTGCCCTTCCGGATGCGCCTGTCGAACGACCCGCAGAAGACCATCGACGCCGCGCTGGCGCGCATCCGCGAGCAGGTGCCCGTGGCCGACGGCGCCAAGTTCGTGGTGGTGAGCGACGTGCGCACGAGCAGCGGAGAGCTGGTGACGAGCATCCAGGTGCGCGACGCCTGAGGCGGGGGCGTGGTCTGCTGCCCCCGGCTCGAGCGTTAGCCCCTGATTCGACACATCTGGCTGGGGGCCGCTGCTGAGCAGCACTATGGGCACCCTGACTGAAGTCCGGGGCAGCATCCGGGCCTGGTCGAATGCGGAAGTCCGCCCTCCGGGCGGACTGCGTGTCAAGGTCGGATGTGCCTAGAACGTGATCCGCGCCTCGATCAATCGTCCCCTGCTTGGAACTGCACAGTCCGGGCCCTGGTAGGGGGCTGGAGTCCGCCGCCGGGCCTGATGCTGGCCGGGCTTTACGCCCAGGGGCCAATGTCCCTTGAAACAGGCCCGATTCAAGCTGGCCAGGGCCTGCCAAGACTTGTGTTGAATCCTCAGAATCAAGCCGTGGGTGCCCTTTCAGGAGGGCACCTCGGCCCACCCAGACCACAACTACTCGGTGGGAGCCTCTGCCGCTGGCGCCTCGGGCGCGGGGGCCGGAGCACCCGTGTCCGCGCGCGCGACGTTCACGTGGATGAGCGTGTGCACCTGGCTGCCGTACGAGCGGTGGGCGCCGTCGGCGAACTGGAGGCGCAGCGTGTGCGGGCCGGGCTCGAGCTGCAGGTCGGCCTCGGTCTGACCGAGACCGTAGTGGATGTGCTGCGCGTCGGCCGGCACCGCTGTGCCGCGCGGCACCGGGTCGCCATCGACGATGATGTGGTGGTGGCCACCGCCATCGGCGAGCGTGCCGGCGGGCATGACGGTGAGACCCTCGACGCCCATCTGGACGTGGACCGTGACCTTGCCGTCGGAGATGGGCCCCACCACGGTGGCCCCGTCGCTGGGCGTCACGAAGAAGACGCGCGCGGTGTCGGGGATGACCGGCATGGGCGCCGGGACACCCTCACCGTGGGCCGCGTGGGCTGCGGCCTCGTCGTTGGCGTTTCCGCAGCCCGCGACGAACGCGAGCAGCAAGAAGGCGCCGAGCGGGGCACGCAGGAGACGAGGGGACCGAGAGCGGAGAATCGAGAGGGACACGGTGCGACTCCAGAGCGTCAGGGGGTTCGAAGTGCTCGGAGTATGACGCGTTTCGGCGCGCCGCGTTACGGTCAGGAGGCGTCGCGGCTGCGCTCGCCCGTGCTGCTGGCGTCGTCCAGCACCAGGCCCGTGATGGCGCCGGGTACGCCCGACCCACGCTGGTCGCCCAGGGCGTCGATGAGCGCGTACCGCATGGTGTCGCAGTCGGGGTAGCGCACGTTGCGATCGCGATGCAGCGCGCGGCTGACCACCATGCCCAGCTCGGCCGGGACGTCGGGGCGCAGCTCGGAGACGAGCGGCGGTGGCTCCTCGATGATGCGCCGGAAGAGCGCGGCCACGTTCTTCGAGTCGCGCATGTCGTAGGGCGGCCGGCCCGTGAGCAGCTCGAAGAGCGTGCAGCCCACGGAGTAGACGTCGGAGCTGGGCCCCACGCGCTCGCCCATGATCTGCTCGGGCGACATGTACGGCGGCGTGCCGAGCGCCACGCCCGACGCGGTGACGCGGTCGTCTTCACCGAAGCGGCGCGACAAGCCGAAGTCCACCAGCTTGACCATGACCTCGCCGCCCACACGGGCGACCATGATGTTGCCGGGCTTGATGTCGCGATGGACGATGCCAGCGTCGTGCACCGCCGCGAGCGCCGAGAGCAGGCCGATGGTGACGCCCACCGCGACGCGCACGTCCACGGGGCCACGCTCGATGAGGTGCGCCAGGGTCTGACCGGGCAAGAGCTCCATGACGACGAACGGATGACCCACGGCGTCGAAGCCCATGTCGAACACGCGGACGATGTTGGGGTGGCTCACCGAGGCGAGCGCCTGGGCCTCGCGCAGGAAGCGCACGCGCTCCACGGAGCCGGGCAGGAACTTGCGGTGCAGGATCTTCAGCGCGACGGCGCGCCCCGAGTGCAGCTCGGTGGCCCGGTAGACCACGCCCATCGCGCCGCGGCCGAGCTGCTCCGTGAGCGCGTAGCGATCGGGGCCACCGGCGGGCGGGGGCTCGGAGCTGGCGGCGGGCGGGTACGACGACCGCAGACCGCATGCACATGAGCCGCCGCGGGTGTCGCGCTCGGCGCCGCAGGCTTGGCAAACTACAAGGGTGGGACGGTCAGTCATCGGTTGGCATCGAGTGCCTAAGCAAGGACCAGGCCATCCCATCTGGGGACACTCAGGTCAAGTTTCGTCACGGAATCTCAACAGAAAAACCGTATACACGGGGTCGCCGATAACATGACCAGCGCCGCAGGCTTTCACGAAGCGAGGCCTCCATCCCAATCTTGCGACGGGCGTAGCCTACGGACGCGGTCCGCCGCCGTCGCGCTTCTTGGCCAACAGGCGCTCCGCCAGAGACGACTCGGCGGGCTCTGGAGCGGGTGGCGCTGCGGGCGGTGCGGGCGGTGTGGGTTGCTGCGGAGCGGGCGTGCTCGCCGCGGCGGTGGGCTGCGCGCGCATGGCAGCCAGCAGCTCGGCCGGAAGCGCATCGGCGGCACCGGCCTCGGCCGCCACGCTGCGCTGGTGGCTCTTGCGCAGGGCCAGCTGCTCGGCAGCGCTGGCCCCCGCGGGGACCAGGCTGCCCTGCGCCGGGGCACGCACCCGGCGCCAGCGCGGGAGCACCAAGCGGCGCCCGGCCACGCTCAACAGCAGCGCCAGCAGCGCGAGGCGCAGCGCCCACTCCCAGAGCGGGTCGTAGGCCACGCGGGGCGCGGGCCGCTCACGCAGCGCCTCGGCGAGGTCCGTGCGCACGCGCCCGCCGGTGAGCGCCGCGATCTGGGCCAGCAGCGCGCGCTGCGTGCCCACGCCACGCAGCTCGTCCGCCGCCGTGAGCACCGCACCCGACGTGCCCAGCAAGCGATCGTCCGCCGACGTGGTGGCCAGGTACGGGCCCGGCGCGCCGGGCGTGAAGGTGGCCTCGTAGCGGCCCGGCCCGGTCTGCCGCAGCGTGAGCGCCTCGCTCTGCCCGTGCGGGCCGGCCACGTGCGCGCGCAGGTTCAGGTGGTTGCGGTAGCGCCCCTCCGCGTCGAGCGCCTCGACCACCACGCGCCCCTCGCCGCCCTCGAGCGACAGCTGCACGCGCGCGTGCTGGTCTTGGCGTGGGCGGGCGACGTCCCGCGCGAGCTGCGCCATGAGCGGCGCGTACCCCGACCAGCCCAGCCAAGGGGCGGCGTAGCGCGCGCCGCTGTCGGTGGTGAACACCGCCGCGCGCCCGAGCCCGCGCTGCCAGGTGGCCAGCAGCGGGTCGCTCTCCCCCGCGATCAGCAGCACCGACGCCTCGGGCCGTGCGTTGACCAGCGAGTACCCCAGCAGCGCCGGCGCGGTGCCGAAGTCGATGCCCTCGGTGGGCGCCCCGCGCTCGCCCAGGCTCACGGGCGTGGGCTCGCGACGCAGCGCCGAGCGGCTGGCCTCGATGGTCTCCTGCGTGAAGATGCGCGGCAGCTCGGTCATGTCTTCGACGATGTAGAAGCGCCCTCCCCCGAGCGTGCTCAAGCGCTCGAGCTCGGCCGTGTGGATACCGTTGCCCATGGACACGATGGACGTGGTGATCTCGCCCCCCTCGGCGGTGCCGGCAGCGCGCACCAGCGCGGCCGCGCGGGTCATCTCCTCGGAGTCGTCACCGTCGCTGAAGAGCAGGAGGTGGCGCAGCTGCGTGCTCTCGGCCTGCAGCGCGGCATAGGAGGCCTCGAGCGTGATGTCCACGTAGATGCCACCGCCACCGGGGCTGGCCCGGCGCACCGCCGCCGCGATGGCCTCGGGCTCCTGCACGCGGATCATGGGCTGGGTCCAGTGCACCGCGGTGTCCACGTGCATCACGCCCACGCGGTCGTTGACGCTCAGCAGCAGCGCCGAGCGCGCGGCGGCTTCGTTGGCGAGGTCCAGCTTGGTGCGGCCGGGGCTGACCTCCACGCTCATGGAGCCGCTGTTGTCGATGGCGATGACCATGGCGAGCGAGAGCCGGTCACGCCGCCGGCGCAAGTCGAAGGTGGCGGGCAGCACCTCCTCCACCTCGGTGTAGGCGTAGCCGCCGAGCCCGAAGGCGTCGTGCGCGCCCAGCATCACGAGGCCACCGCCGAAGTCGCGCACATAGGCGGCGAGCGCCTGCATTTGGGCCTCGGAGAGCGCGCGCGCGTTCACGTCCGACAGCAGCACCACGTCATAGGCGCCGAGCTCACCGAGCGTGGTGGGGATGCTGGCCGTGCCGACCACGGTGGTGTCGAGCCCGCCCGCGCGCGTGGCCTGCGCCAGGGCGTCCGAGTGCGCCGTCTCGCCGGCCACGATGAGCGCCCGCGCAGGCCCCACCACGCGCGTGAAGGCGCCGCCCTGGTTGTTGAGGGTGGCCACGTCGTCGCCCGCGTCGCGCGGCACGAGCGACACCTCGTAGTGGTGCAGCCCGGGCCCGGGCGCGCGGTCGCGGAACACGAAGACGTCTTCGCCTGCGGGCAGCTCGATGTCCGCTTGGGCCAGCGGCGAGCCGTCGCGGTCGATGATGACGCGCGCCTGTGTGGCCCGCGTGGCGCGCGTGACGATGCGCACCTCCACGGGCTCCTCGCCTGCCACCTGCGTGGGCGCGCGCACGCTCTCGATGGCGATGTCGAGGCCCGGCTCGCGCTCGATGGGCAGCACGTCCACCGTGACTCCCGCGCGCCGCCGCCGCCGCCGCCGCCGCGAGCGCGTCCCCGTGCGTGGCGTTCCCGTCGCTCAGCAGCACCAGGCGCCCCACGTAGCCATCGGGCAGGTCGGCCAGCCCACGCCGCAGGCCGGCCTCGATGTCGGTGCCTTCGCGCGGAAGCGAGACGGTAGTGGGCCCGAGGTCCCGCGGCGCCGAGGGCAGGCGCTCGGTGGCGGCGCGGCTCGCGAACACCACCACGCCTGCCGCGTCGTCCTGGGCCAGCGTGCCGAGCGCCGCGCGCACGGCGTCCAGCGAGTCGGCGGAAGGATCGCCGGGCGCGACCACGGAGCGCGAGCGGTCCACCACGAACACCACGGCCATGCGGTCGACAGGGTGGCCCAGCTCGAGGCCCGCCGCCGCCATCAGCCCCGCGAGCGCACCGAGGGCCAGGCAGGCCTGCACGAAGCGGCGCCGCCCCCCCACGAGCGACGGCGGCAGGCGGCGCAGGCGCAGCAGCACGAAGAGCACCAGCGGCACCCCGAAGGCCAGCAGCCATGGCTGGGCGAAGCGCATCATGACGGGCTCACGCCGCCTCCTTGCGCGTGGCCCAGGCCACCTCGAGCGCGCACACCAACAGGAGGGCGAGCGCGAAGAACGGGTAGAGCGCGCTGTCCACGGCCACGGTGTCGGGGCGGCTGGCGCTCGTGCCTTCGGGGGCGGCACCGTGGCTCTCGGCGGGGCCGCCGACGCGCGCACGCTGCCGCAGGTCGCTGGCCTCGGCGCGCAGCACGTGGCGCAGGCCCACCTGGGCGTGGTCGCCCAACCGCACCACGAACGCCCCCGACACCGGCGGCACGGGCACCAGGGCCACGCCGGCGTGCGACGTGGCCTCGAGCGTGCGCCCCTCTGGGGTGAGCACCGAAACCGGCTCGCCGTCGCGCGCCACGACGCGCAGCGCCTCGCCCACCTCGCCCGTGGCGATGCCGCCCGCGGCCCGCTGCGTGCGCGCCTGTTCCAGCAGGTTGCGGAAGAAGATGACGAAGCCCGGCGTGCGCGCCCACGGGCCGCGGTCGGTGTCCGCGGACACGATGGTGATGTCGCCGTCCACGCGTGGCAGCACGCCGATGGCCACGCCGCGCGCCGTGCTGACCAGCGCGCGCACGTCGCTGCCCAGCGGCCGCACGTCGGCCAGCTCGATGTCCGCGAGCGTCACGAAGCGCAGCAGCGGGTCGTCCTCCTGCCAGCGTGTCACCAGGGCGGACTCCACGCGCGGTCCGAGGGGCGCCCCGAAGACCGCGTCGCCGCTGGGGCGCACTACCAGCGTGGCGCCACCAGGCGGCTCCGCGGGCAGCTCGCCGCCGTAGACCACCAGGCCGTCGAGGTGCGGCGCATCGGCGCCCTGCGCAGCGAGCCGCGCGAGGGTGGTGCGGAACAGCTCCACGTTCTCGTCGGTCTCGAGCACGCGCGACACCGAGCTGGGCACGTCGCCCACCATGAACACCGGCAGCCGCTGGCGACCCGGGCTGGGCAGCACCACCAGGTCGTCCGCGGCGAGCGCGTCTCGTGCTTGGCCTCCGGCGGTGGTGCCCGCGTCGCCGTCTGCCGCCGAGAGGCGCAGCAGCACGAAGGGCGCGCGGCCCGCGGCGTCGGGCGGGAGGTTGGCGCGCAGCACCAGCTGGGTTGGGCTGTCGGGCGCGACCACCACGCGCTGCGACGCCAAGAGGGGCAACGCTTCGAGCCCGTGGCCGCTGGTGAGGTCCGCCTCGTAGAGCGCCGATGCGGTGACGTACAGCTCGCGCGGCGCGTCGCCGTAGTGTGCCACGCTGGCGAAGACCTCCACCCGGTCGGGCTCGTCCGAGCTCGGGTCGGGGCGCGCGTCGGCCGCCACGAAGCCGCTGTTCTCGCGGCGCTCGCTCCCGTCGGTGGCGACCATCGCTGGCGCGCGGAGCGGCACCGGCAAGCCGCGACCGTCGAAGTCCACGTCACGCGCCAGGTCGGAGAGCAGCACGATCTCGCTGCCCGCCGGCGCACCCACCAGGCGCTCGGCGGCGAGGTCGATGGCGGAGGCCAGATCCGCCACGGGGCACGTCACGGCCAGCGCGTCTGCCGCGCGCGTGAGCGTGGCGCGGTCGGCCGTGAGCGGCGAGAGCAGCGCGGGAGAGGTGCCCGCCGCCACCACCAGCACGCGCGCGCCGGTGGGCAGGCTGCCCGCGCGCTGCAGCAGGTAACGGCGCGCGCGCTCGATGGGCGCCTGCCGCGCGCCCTGCCCATCTGGCGGCGCGCCCATGCTGAGCGACGTGTCCACCACGATGGCCAGCTGGGCGCCTTCGGGCAGCCGCGCCGCCCCCGAAGGGCGCGCGAGCGCGAGCGCGCCGAGGATGATGATGAGCGCCTGCAGCAAGAGTGAGAGGTGCGGCACCAGCCGGCGGAACGGGCTCTCCGCGCGCAGGTCGCGCAGCGCGGACTCCCACAGCAGCGTGGAGCCAACGCGCCTGCGCTCACGGCGGCGACGCAAGATGTAGAGCACCACCAGGGGCACCAGCAGCCCGAGCCAGGCCAGCTGGAGCGGCGCCGTGAAGCTCACGGGGCGCTCCTCAAGTAGCGCAGGAGCGCGTCTTCGAAGTGCTCGTCGGGCACCAGCACGTAGCGCACGCCACGCTTGCGGCAGTAGTCGCGCGCCCCCGCGAGGAAGGCGTCCATGCGGCCGCGGTAGGCACGCAGCGCGCGCGCGTCCAGCGTGACGTTGACCTCCGCGTCGCTCTCGGCGTCCACCAGCGTGAGGTCACCGCCCAGCGTTGGGTCCAGCTCCTCGCGGTCCAGCACGTGGAACACCACCACCTCGAAGCGCGCGGCCAGCAGGCGGTCGATGGGGCGCTGGTAGCCGCCACGGTCCAGGAGGTCGCTCAGCAGCACCACCAGCCCAGGGCGCGGGCGCCGCGCGAGGAAGCTCTCCACCGCGCGGCTCAGGTCGGTCTCACCGGAGGGCTCGAGGGCCACCAGGTAGCGCATGAGCGCGCCCACCTTGGCGCGGCCCCGCATGGCCTCGAGCGGCCGGCCGAGCGACCCCGCGTAGGGCTGCACCGCCACGCGCTCGCTGCCCAGCAGGCCCAGGTAGCCGAGCGACGCGGCCACCCGGCGGGCCACCTCCAGCTTGGACGGCGTCCCCACCGAGAGCGACGCCGAGGTGTCCAACAGGAGGTAGACGTTGACGTCCTCCTCGGCCGCGTAGAGCCGCAGCACCAGCTCCTCGAGGCGCGCGTAGGCGTTCCAGTCGATGCGCCGGATGTCGTCGCCCGGCGCATAGGGCCGGTGGTCGGCGAACTCCACCGAGGACCCACGCCGCACGGAGACGCGGCTGCCACCGGCGCTGCCCGCGTAGCGCCGCCCCACCAGCAGGCGCAGCTTCCCGAGGCGCGCCAGGAACGCGGGGTCCAAGAGCGCGCTCTCGGGCTCGCTCACGTGGCGTCACCTTCCGCGGGGACCTCCGCAGTCTCGGCGGGCTCGAGGGCCGCGGTGACGGGCGCGGCCGGCGGCGCGGGGGCTGCCTCACCCACCCGCTTCAGCAGCGCGGCCCGGGACTCGTCCACCTGCGTGATGATGGCGCGGATGCGCCGCGACGCGTTGGCGTAGAGCACCAGGCCGAGCACGCTGTAGAACACGCCGAACGGCAGCACCATCCACACGTCGTTGAAGTGCCGCTCGGCCACCATCACCACGCCAGCCAGCGGGGCGATGGGCGACAGCGAGAGCACCAGCGGGAGGTTGCGGTCCAGGTCGTCGAGCGCGCGCGCGTCCAGGATGAGCGCGGTCATGCTGGGCAGCACCACCAGCGCGGCCACGGTGCCGAACAGCACGGCGCGCGCGGCCACGCCGCTGCGGGTGCGGATGCGCACCAGCGTGCCCAGGCTGACCAGGAACACCCCGAACGCCAGCATGGCCAGGCCGACCAGCAGGAAGCCCAGCACCTCGTCGGGGCTGCCGCCGTGCACCAGGGTGTCGGTGATCGCGAAGGCCGCCAGCATGAGCAGCATGAAGCCGGTCATGAACCAGACGCTGAAGCGCATGGTGGGCCTTGCCCCGGCGCCGAACACGCTGCGCACCGTGCGGCGCAGCAGGCCGCCCTGCTCGCGCAGCATGCGCGGCGGCAGCGGCGGCTCGTTCACGAACACGTTCGCGTACAGGTAGAGCGTGCAGAAGAACATGCCCAGGATGACGGCGAACACCTCGGGGGCAGCCGTGCTGTTGCTGAGCGCAGTGGCCACGCACGTGAGCGCCACGGGCCCCACCACCGAGCCGAGCGCCCACACCTTGAGCGGCGTCCCGCGGTCCTCGGCGGCGGGCCGCACGCCCGCGATGGCGGCGGCGAGGCAGAACCATACGGTGGTGCCGATGAGGTAGAGCGGCAGGATGCCCACGGCGAAGAGCGTGTCCAGCGACGTGAATCGCTCCACCAGCGCCTCGGCGAACCAGAAGGGGCCCACCTGCGTGAGCTCCCAGTCGTGCTGCATCTCGGCGCCGAAGACGGTGAAGAAGATGGACCCGAAGAACACCAGCACGGGCCAGGTGGCGATGGACACCAAGATGGCCAGGCGCGAGGTGGGCACGTGCGCGGAGACCGCCACACCAAAGGCCACCGCGGGCAGCAGCGCCACCAGCACGCCACCGAACGCCACCAGCACGTACGAGGGGGCCACGCCGCCGAACAGGAACACCACGCCCGCGATGGGCGCGAGCGCGATGAGCACGAGCGCGAGCGAGGCATAGGCCGCCGCGAACTTGCCCAGCACGATGCGCGCCGCGTCCATGCCGGTGAGCAGCAGCGACTCGTAGGTGGCGGCCTCGCGCTCGCTGGTGATGGTGGTGGCCCCGTAGACCGGGCCCACGATGCTGAGCACGCCGAGGGCCAGCGAGAAGAACACCTGGAAGATGACGCGACCGGCGTTGGCGGGCGAGATGCTCCCGTCCACCACGGTGGCGCCGATCAACAGCACCATGGCGCTGATGGCGAAGGTGCTCAGGTACAGGAAGCGGATGTAGAGCTTGGTGCGGAAGATGCCGCGCAGCTCCTTCACCAGGATGGGGTTCGGGTCGTCGAAGGCAGCCCGCACGCGCTCGCCGAGTCGCTTCATTGCAGCTCCCCCCGGGTGACTTCGAGGAAGAGCTGCTCGAGGTCGTCGCGCTCGGGCTCCACGCGCACCACGCGCAGGCCCGCGCCCACGGCGGCGTCCACCACGTCGGCCACCACCCCTTCGTCGCCCAGGTAGGCCACGCGCATGTCGCCGTCCGGGCTGCGGTCGATGGCGCTCACGCCCGGCACCGCGCGCAGCACGTTGGCCACCTCGGGGTCGAGCGCCGCGCCGCTGCGCAGGAAGCGCATGCGCAACACGCGCTGGGGCTGGGCTTGCCGGTCGAGCGACGCCACCGCGCCGATGGGCCCGGCGGCCCGTACGCGGCCGGCTTCGAGCACCACCACCGAAGTCACCATGTCGCTCAGCTCGGTGAGGATGTGGCTGGACAGGATGACCGTCTTGCCCATGGTGCGCAGCTGCGCGATGAGGTCCCGCATCTCGATGCGCGCGCGCGGGTCGAGGCCGTTGGCCGGCTCGTCGAAGATGAGCACCTTCGGGTCGTTCAGCAGCGTGCGCGCGATGCACAGCCGCTGCTTCATGCCCTTGCTCAGGCTGGACACCATGCGGTCGCGCAGCTTCCCGAGGTCGGTCAGCTCCATGACGGCGTCCATGGTGCGCGTGCGGGCGTCGCGCGGCAGCCCATAGGCCGAGGCGAAGAACTCGAGGTACTCGCTGACGGTGGTGCGCTCGTACACACCGAAGCCGTCGGGCATGAAGCCGATCTTGCGGCGCACCGCGGCCGGGTCGTCCAGCACGTCCACGCCGTCGATCACGACGCGCCCGTAGTGCGGCTCGAGCAGCGTGGCCAGCATGCGCAAGGTGGTGGTCTTGCCGGCTCCGTTGGGGCCGATGAAGCCCATGACCTCGTTGGCGCCCACGCTGAACGACACGTCGTTCAAGACCTGCAGCTTGCCGAAGAAGTGCGAGACGTGCTCCACGCGGACGATGCTCATGGGGTCACCTGCCCTTCGGTGGGTGGCGCGACGACCTCGGGCAACGGCTGCGGGATGCCGAGGGGTAGGTTCGCGTTGCGTCGCGCTGCCACGAACACGAAGCGCCGCTCCCACTCGAGCTCGAAGCCGTCGGAGCTCGCCCCGTCGCCGTTGCCTTCCACGCGAGCCCAGACGCCCTCGCGCGAGGCATCGGCGCGCATGACCGACATGGCGGCGCGCAGCGCCAGCGTGGCATCCACCGGCATGCCCATGGCCAGCGCCGTGGCCTCCACCTCGGGTGAGCTGCCACGCCCCATGCGCAGCTCCCACTCGGGCAGCATGGCCAGCACGCTGGTGGGCTGCGCGCGCTGCTCTCCGGGGGCCAAGTCACCCAGCACGTACACGTCGCCCGCCGCGCTCACGTAGATGGCTCCCATCAGGCGCTGACGCCCGGCGTTGACCACCGTGACCTGGGTGAGGCTGTCGTGGCGAATGTCCACGCGCAGCGCGCCGCCCGTGTCCAGCAGCGACTGCTCCTGCGTGACGATGGTCTCCCACAAGCCACCGCGCAGCCCCGTGAGCGCCAGGCCTCCCTGCTGCACCTCGGCCACCACGCCGCGGCCAGCGCTGTCCGGCTCGAGCAGCATGGCGCGCACGCCGGCCTCCGGGACCGCGTCGAAGGTGCGCGGCCGCGTGAGGTAGTAGCTCACGTAGCGCGTCCGAACGCCGCGCGTGTCGCCGCTCGGCAGCTCCAGCACGTCGATGACGCGCGCGCGCATGCTCACGCCCTTGCTGAGGTAGGCCGCGCTGGCCATCAGCAGCAGGCACCCGAGCGCGATGAGCGGCGTGGTGAGCAGCGCCACGGTGGGGCGCCCCTGACGCTCCACGTAGCGAAAGTTGAGAGGGCCCACGGCCAGCACGTAGAGCAGCAGCAAGATGGCCACGATGCCGAGCGCCGGACGGAACGACTCGTTGGGGTCCAGCGCCGTGCGCAGCGACGCGGGGTCCTCGGGCACTCCGCCGAGCGCGTGCTGAGCCCGCATGGTACGCGCGTGGTGCTGCAGAAGCGCCCGCAGCAGGTCCTGCGTGGCGCTGGGGTCGGCGTCGGCGGCGTTCGCGTCCCAGCCCAGGAGGAACGCGGTCCCGAAGCCGAGCGGGCGCGACACACCAAACGGTTCGATCTGGATGCTGGTGTCGCCCGTGGTGTGAAAGCGCCGCGCGCGTTGCCACGAGTTCTGTGTGAGCCCCGCGAGCACCTCCAGCTCATCGAGCGCGGTGCAGGTCACCTGCCCCAGCAGCTCGCGCACGATGGGCGCGTCGCAGTCTTCCGGGCGCCGCGGCACTAGCACCACGCGGCCCCCCGCCTGGATGTGTCCCACCAGCGCACGCCGCGCCGCGCCCTCCAGCTTCTCGGCGTCGGCCACGGCCGCGAACACCATCGGGTAGTTGGACCACCCCGCCACGTCGTCGGGCACCAGCGGGTCGCCGCTCTCCGGCGCGAACGATGTCTCGGCCAGGATGAGGTCGCCGCCGTAGAGCGCGGGACTGCCGAGGGTGCCGCTGGACACGGCAAAGAGGTGGCCGCGCATGCGCGGCGGGTTGGCCAGCACCACCAGGCCCACGCCGCTCCGCATGGTGAGCGCCACGCTCGCGCGCTGCAGCGGGATGCCGGCAGGGGCATACGTCAGGACGACGCGCTCGGCGGCGGGGCCCACCTGCAGCGACACCCGCACGTCTCGCTGCTGACGCGCTGGCACGTCCACGCGCACGCGCTGTGGCAGGTCGCGGTCGCGCCAGCCCTCGGGCTGGATCAGCAGCTCGCCGCTGAGGTCCCGGCCCGTGTGGTTGGTGAGCGACACGCGCAGCGCGATGGTCCCCGCCGTGCCCATGGACTCCGACGCGAACAGCGGCGCCGCCTCCAGCGTGACCTCGCTGCGCGGCGGAGCGGCATTCCCGTCCGGCGGCTGGGCGAGCGCCAGCGCGGGGCTCAGCATCAGGCACAGCGAAAGGAGCGCGAGCGGGCGACCCCTCATCCTGCGATCCCGGCGACCGCGTCGGAGGCGGTGGGCACCTCTTCGATCAGCTTCGCGAGGATCTTGTCCGTGCTCACCCCGTCCGCGTCGGCCTCGAAGTTGGGGATCAAGCGGTGCCGCAGCGCCGGCAGGAGCACCCGCTGCACGTCGGGCAGCGACACGTGCGCGCGCCCGTTCATGAGGGCCACCACCTTGGCGGCCAGGAGCACGCTCTGCGCGCCACGCACCCCCGCGCCATAGCGCAGCCACGAGCGAGCCGCGCTGGCGGCCGCATCACAGGTGGGGTCCGACATGCGCACGAAGCGGGCCACGTAGCGCGCGATGGGCGAGGCCACCTGCACGCTGCGCACCAGCTCGCGCTGCTCGAGGATGCGCGCGGCGTCCAGCACCACGGGGACCGTCTCGCTCACCAGGCCCGTGGTGCGGTGCAGGATGGCCACCAGCGTGTCTTCGTCGGGGTTGGGGACCAGCACCTTGAACAGGAAGCGGTCGAGCTGCGCCTCGGGCAGCGGATAGGTGCCCTCCATCTCGATGGGGTTCTCGGTGGCGAGCACGAAGAACGGGGCCTGCAGCGCGTGCCGCTTGCCGGCGATGGTCACGCTCTGCTCGGCCATGGCCTCGAGCAGGGCGCTCTGCGTCTTGGGGGTGGCGCGGTTGATCTCGTCGGCCAGCACCAGCTGCCCGAAGATGGGCCCGCGCTGCAGCTCGAAGCGCTTCCGGCCGTGCTCGTCCTCCACCACCATCTGCGTGCCCACGATGTCGGCCGGCATGAGGTCGGGCGTGAACTGGATGCGCGAGAAGTGCAGCGACATGGCCTCCGCCAGCGTGCGCACCAGCAGCGTCTTGCCGAGGCCCGGTGCGCCCTCGAGCAGCACGTGCCCGCCCGCGAAGAGGCAGATCAGCACCTCCTCGACCACACCGTCCTGGCCCACGATCACCTTGGCCACCGCGTCCCGCAGGCGCGCGACGTCTTCCCCGAAGCGGACGAGCGCGTCCGGGTGGGGCTGCATTGGCTCGCTCATTCGTCACCTCCAAAGAACTCGCGCACGTGCTCTCGATACTCGCGCGGGATGGGGGCGCGCTCCACCCCTTGCCCGCCGCTGCCGGCCACCGCCGTGCCAGAGCCGACCACTTCGCCTGCCGGAGCGCCGCTGCCCTGCGGGTCCACCCACTCCACCCAGGAGCGCGATGGCGAGCCGGCGCGGCGCGTGGGGCGCACACGACCCAGCAGGGGGGAGTCGGCGTCCAAGACATCGGTCTGGCCGCCCTCGGGGCCCTGGCCACCGCCTTGCCCAGCGCCGCCGGTGCCGGAGCCGCTCCCCTGCCCTTGGCCGCTTCCCTGTCCTTGGCCCTGGCCCTGACCTTGGCCTTGCCCCTGACCCTGGCCTTGACCCTGACCCTGACCCTGACGGGCCACCGGGATGCCACCACCGCGGCCGCCCTGCGTCATGCCGCCCGGCTGCGGCGGTGAGCCGTCCCCGCTGCCGCCCACTTGGCGCTGCAGGTCATCGAGCGCCGCCAGCGCGTCGCGCAGCTGCTGCTCCATTTCGTCGGCCGTGGGAGGGCTCGCGGCATCGGCAGCCTCGGCCGCCGCTTGGTCGTTCTCGGCGGCCTGCGCGTCGGCCAGCGCGTTGCCCAGCCGCTGCCGCTCCTCGGGCGTGAGGCGCCGCCAGGCCTCGGCCATGGCGTCCACCATGGCCTGGTTCAGGCCTTCCGCGTCGCCGTCGCGCGCCAGGCGCTCCAGCGTCCGGTCCAGCGCGGCGCGCTGCGTCTCGGGCATGGCCTCGGCCAGCTGACGCGCCAGGGCCGCCTGCTGGCTACGCCGGTCCAGCGTGTCGCGCTGCCGCAAGAGGCCATCGGCCAGCTCGTTGTCGCCCGCCGCGCGGGCCGCCTCGGCTGCCTGCGTGAGCGCCTGGCGTGCGCGCTCGCGGTCCGCCGCCTCGCGCCGCCCCGCCGCGCGCTGCACGGCCCGCGACAAGGACTCGAGGTCGCGCTCGGCCACGGCCCGCGCCATCTCGCGTTCCCCCGCCAGCGCATCCGTGGCGGCCTCGCGCGCGCGCTGTTGCGAAGGCGTGTCCGCGCGGCGCGCCTGGGCCACCTCTTCGCGCACGCGGTGCAGGCCGTCCAGCGCCTCGCGCCGTGGCATGCCTTCTGAGAAGCGCTGCCGCAGCGCCTCGGCGTCCTGGGCGGCCCGTTCCAGCTGCGCGCGCTGCGCCTCGTCCCGTGCCTGGCGCGGCAGCTCGGCCACACGCGTGAGCGCCGGCGCGATGGCCAGCGTGACGCTCTCGGCCCCGGGCGGGCGGCGCACGGGCGGCGGCAGCGGCACGCCGTACACGGCCAGCAGCGCGGCGGCATAGAACGCGATGCCCAGCCACTCACCGTTCAGCACGCGGGGCCGCACGTCGCGCGCGGTCTTGCCGTGCAGCGCCGCCTGGGCTTGCTGCTGCGTGTGCACATGGGCGCCGCCCTCGAAGCTCGAGACCAGCGCAAAGCCGGCGTCCAGCCGCTGGTCCACGTAGGTCACCAGATCGAGCGGGGCATCATGCCGCGTGAGCGCGCGCCCGAGCGCAGCCAGCAGGGCCACACCCAGCCCCACCAGGGCGTGCCAGCGGGGCACGGCGGGCAGCGCGAGCGCCAGCAGCACGCTGAGCGTGCCCACCACGATCACCCACGTGGCGAAGGTGCGCACGAAGGTCCGGAGCCGGACGGCGCGCTGCACGGCAACGAGCAGGTGGGGGAGCTGGTCCATCGGATACGCGACCCAGAGTGCGCCAAAAGGCTTGGCTGCACTCCAAGAACGTCCCTATTCGACCACACCTTCCCCATTGCCCGAAAGAGTCCCGTGGGGCGAGGGAGCCGCGGTCGCCCCGCCGTCCTCCAGCACGCCACCGTCGGGCCCAGCCGCGGGGGCCTCCACCGGCTCGGGCGGAGCCATGCTGCGCAGGTGCGCCACCAGCCCGCGGACGCCCTCGGGGGGGACGCGCTCCCCGAACGCCGGCATCATGCCGCGCCCGAGGGTGATGATGGAGACCAGCTGGTCGTCGCTCAGGGTGGCCTGCCACTGAGCGCTCTGGAAGTTGGGGAGCCGCATGATGGGCGCGCGATCCGGACCGTCGCCGCGGCCCTCTGCGCCATGGCAGCCCGCGCAGGCCACCAGGTACACCGTGCGCGCCGTGCGCTGCTCGGGGGTGAGGCCGTCATCCACGGGGGCCGCGGGCACCTGAGCCCCCTCTGCGCCACCCGGCACCGAGTCGGGCGGGTGCGCGTGGTCCGCCGGAGTCCACGTCTCGGTGGCCGTGGGCGCGCGGTCGCAGCCCAGCGCGAGGAGCAGCGCCACCGTCACCCACACACCGTCGAGCTTGCGCAGCGCCATCACTCGGAGTCCTTCAGCGCGGCCAGCAGCGGCGCAATGAGCTCGCGCTTGAGCTTGAAGCCCGCGCGGTTGGCCACCACCACGGACGACACCTCCACCACCAGCTCGAGCGGCGCGAGGCCGTTCTGCTTGAGCGTCTCACCCGTCTCCACGAGGTCCACGATGACGTCGGCCAGGCCCGTGAGCGGTGCCAATTCCACGCTGCCCTGCAGGAAGATGGTCTCTACGGGGAGGCCCTTCTGCCGGAAGTGGCGCGTGGCGATGTTGGGGAACTTGGTGCCCACGCGCAGCGTGCGCCCGCCGCGACCCGCCACCGGATAGCTGCCCGGCACACCGCACACCATCATGTTGCAGCGCCCGATGCCGAGATCGATGGGCGCGTACAGGTCGTACTCGCGCTCCAGCAGCACGTCGCGCCCCACCACGCCCACGTCGGCGGCGCCGTACTCCACGTAGGTGGGCACGTCGTCGGGCTTCAACAACAGGAAGCTGACACCGCGCTTGGTGTCGCGCCGGATGAGCTGGCGCGTGTCCTCGGTGAGCGCGCGCGTGTCGATGCCGGCACGCTGAAAGCGCGGGATGAGCTGCTGCAGCACGCGCCCCTTGGGCACGGCGATGATCAGGCTGTCTTCGGGCGAGCGCTGGTTGCGACCCACGTCAGGAGTCTCCCTGCACGCGCTCGATGGTGGCGCCCAGCTTGGCCAGCTTGCGCTCGATGTGCTCGTAGCCGCGGTCCAGGTGATAGACGCGCCGCACCATGGTGGTGCCCTCGGCGATGAGCCCCGCGATGACCAAGCTGGCGCTGGCGCGCAGGTCGGTGGCCATGACATCGGCGCCGCTCAAACGTGGCACGCCGTCCACCGTGGCGGTGCGGCCGTGCACGTCGATCATGGCGCCCATGCGGTTGAGCTCCGGGACGTGCATGAAGCGGTTCTCGAAGATGGTCTCCGTAACCTGACTGCGCCCCTGCGCGCGGCACATGAGCACCATGAACTGTGCCTGCATGTCCGTGGGGAAGCCGGGGTGCGGGGCCGTGGTGATGTCGGCCGAGCGCAGCGGCCCGTTGGCCACCACGCGAATGCCCGTGCCCTCGCGCTCGATGTTGACGCCAGCGCGGCGCATCTTGGCGGCCAGCGCCTCGAGGTCCTCGAGCGAGGCGCCCTCCACCAGCACGTCGCCGTAGGTGGCCGCGGCCGCCACCATGTACGTCCCGGCCTCGATGCGGTCCGGCATGATGGCGTGGTCCACCGGCGACAGGCTCTCGCGCCCCTCGATGACGATGGCGTCGGTGCCGGCGCCCTCGATGCTGGCGCCCATCTTGTTGAGCACGCGCGCCAGCTCTTCCACTTCCGGCTCGCGCGCGGCGTTCACCAGGGTGGTGCGGCCCGAGGCCAGCACGGCGGCGCTCATCAGGTTCTCGGTGCCCGTGACGGTGGGCATGTCCAAGTAGATCTCGGCGCCCCGCAGGCGGCCGCTCGGCACCTCCACGTGCACGTAGCCGTGCGACAGCGTGATGGTGGCCCCCATGGCCTCGAGGCCCTTGAGGTGCTGGTCGATGGGCCGAGCGCCAATGGCGCAGCCGCCGGGCAAGGACACGCTGGCGCGGCCGTAGCGCGCCACCAGCGGGCCCAGCACCAGCACCGAGGCGCGCATCTTCTTGACCTGCTCGTAGGGCGCCGTGGGGTCCACCACGGGCGTGGCGTTCACGATGACCCGCCCGTCCTCGAAGCGGGCGTCCTGACCCAGCTGGCGGAGCAGCGCGCACATGGAGTGCACGTCGCGCAGGTCCGGCACGTTGCGGAACACGTGCTCTCCGTCCGCCAGCAGCGCCGTGCAGAGAATGGGGAGCGCCGCGTTTTTCGCGCCGCTGATCTGCACCGTGCCCGAGAGCCGCGCGCCACCGACAATGCGGATGTTGTCCACGGGGGGGTGCTTACGCCACGGCTTCGGGGACCGCAAGCTTTCCTCCTGCTGGTGGGTGGATGTGGGCGTTCTGGGGGGCGTGATCGATCGGAGGGCGAGGGGCATCCTGTTCTGCGGGTGCGCTCGCGCTGGCGCTCGCTCTGATACGTCCCTGAAAGCGGCACTTCGCTGCGCTGCGTTTGCTTTCTGGGGCCCATCAAGCCCCGCTGAACAGGACGCCCCTCGCCCTCCATGGCGGCGTCCGTCGAAGCGCGCATGAGCCCCGGGTGGGACGGTTGGGGCCCCTTCGCTCGCGAGGGGCTCGACGGAGTGAGGGGGGCGCGGGCAGTGCCTCACGTTCATCGTGGACGTGGTCGTGGTCGTGGTCGTGAGCCTTGTCGGCGACGGCGACGGCGACGGGTGCTGTGCGGACGAGGGGCTTGAGGCCGGATCGTCGACAGCCTACGGTTCGCGTGTGGCGTTGGAGATCCGGAGTGCGACTGCGTTTCGTTGGGGGCCGCCCCGGCTGGTGGGGCAGGAGTCCGACTTGGTCCGCGTGTTGGAAGAGGGGGCGGTGACGGTGGTGCTGATGGCGAACGCCTCCGAGGGCGGGTTCTCGTCGTGCTGGCCGGCGGGTTCGCGGCTGTTGCTCGACCTCTTCGAAGCGGAGTGGGCGGGCACGTGCGGAGAGGTGGCTGCGCGACTCGAAGAGGCGTTTCGCGGCGTGGCGCGCCGGTTCGCCGAGACGGCGCCGTCGCTCTGTCCGGATGCCATGTGGGACGCGGAGGATGCGCCGACTGGGTGCCTCCTCGTGTTGGTGGGCACCGAGCTCGGGTGGCAGGCGGCCTGGATTGGCGGCGATGTCGCGGTGTTGGTGCGGCGAGGTGAGGTGGTCGGCGCCACGCGGCCGCACACGCTGCTCGAGCATTTCCGGGCGGAGAGTCCGGACAGAGAGGTGGACCCCGCCATCATTCCTGCGGTCATCGCGCGGACGATTGGGCTTCCGGGCGAACGCAGCATGACGCCGTCGTTTGCGGCGTTCACGTGGGAGCCCAGCGACACGCTCGTCGTGATGAACTGGTCGCTGCACCGAGGGGATGCGGGCGCGGTGCAGGCGGCGGCGAAGGAGGCCGCCAGGAGTGCGTCACCGTCCGCGCTCGCGGAGCGTCTCGTGGAGCAGGCCTGGTCGCGCGAGTTGCTGGCGTATGCGGCGGTGGCCGTGCTGCGCCTGGAGGGGGACGCGTAGGACGGCCGAAAGAGCGGTGCGTACCCCGTTGCTTGTCTTCGAACCCAGCGAGTACTTTGCGCAGGATGAGCAGGTCGATGGGAAGGCGCGGAGCGCACCGCGAACGGGGCGGGGTGATGTCGGTGGTGGGTGTTGTGCTCGCGGTGACCGCATGCGGCTGTGGCCCATCGAGGAACACGATCGTCGACGCGGGAACCGACCACGGCGTGGACCTGGGTGTGAGTCCCGATCAAGGGCGCCCCCGCGACCAAGGCGGCGACGCCGACCAGGGGTCTGGCCCAGACCTGGGCGCAGCGGATCAGAGCGTGAACCCAGACCAGGATTTGGTCGATCAGGCCGTGCACGGGTTCCACATAGCTCACCAGAACACGGCGGGCGCCACCGTCTCGCGCAGTGAGAGCTTCCGCATGGTTCGGATGCACGGCCGCAGCGGCCAGGGCTCTTCAAGCAGCTATTCGCGCAGTACACACGTTACCGGAGGACGACGGCCATGAAGCATGCACTCTCCATCCTATTGATGGCGGCTTTCACCCTTGCGCCTCGTACGACAGACGCTCAAGTGCCTGCGCTTCTGGTGGAGCAGGGCGTGCTGTTCGACGCCAACGGCGACCCAGTGACCACCGCCGTGCCCATGGTGTTCTCGCTCTACGCCACGCCCACCGACACCAACGCCGTGTGGAGCGAGACCCACACCGTCACGCCCGACCAGGGCGTCTTCTCCGTCGTGCTAGGAGAGCTCTCCCCCATCGACCCCGCCGCCCTCTTCGACGGTGGCCCCATGTACCTGGGCGTGCGTGTCGGTAGCGACTCCGAGATGACCCCGCGCGAGACCCTCGTCAGCGTGCCCTATGCGCTGCACGCCGGCACCGCCGAAGACGTGGTCGGCGACATTCACCCCACTTCGGTCTCGGTGAACGGAGCGCTGGTCATCGACGCGACCGGACGCTGGGTGGGCGACTCCACCGGGCTCGTCGGACCGCCCGGTGCCGATGGGGCGCCAGGCATGCAGGGCGCTCCAGGTGCTGACGGGGCTCCTGGTGCTCAGGGCCCCCCCGGTGCCGATGGGGCGCCAGGCATTCAGGGCGCTCCAGGCGCTGACGGTTCTCCGGGCGCTCAGGGCCCCCCCGGCGCGCAGGGCCCCCCCGGTGCTGACGGGGCACCCGGCGCGCAGGGCCCTCCGGGTGCGAACGGAGCTCCAGGTGCGCAGGGCCCTCCTGGGGCTGACGGGGCTCCTGGTGCCAACGGAGCTCCCGGCGCTCAGGGCCCGCCCGGCGCGCAGGGCCCGCCCGGCGCGCAGGGCCCGCCCGGCGCTGACGGGGCTCCTGGCGCCAACGGAGCTCCCGGCGTTCAAGGCCTGCCCGGTGCCAACGGTGCTCCTGGCGTTCAAGGCCCGCCCGGTGCCAGCGGTGCGCCTGGCGCGCTGGGCCCGCCTGGTGCTGACGGGGCTCCGGGCGCGCAGGGCCTCCCCGGTATGCAGGGCCCACAAGGCGATGATGGCATCGTCGCAGTCGCCCGCATCGCTGGCAACTTGTGGTCGGTCCCCTTCACCAGCACGACTCTCGCGTTTTGGGGACCGACGGTCTCCGTTTCGATCGCAAGTGGTCAGCGACTCACCGCCTCGGTCTCGACTGCCGCCTTCACGCAGGGCGGTGGATGGATGTACTACTCGGTCTGCTACCGCGCCGAGCCCTCTGGCGTGATTGCCCAACTCGGAAGCTCAGACACCTACATACAGTTCCCGGGAAACTATCACGTGACGCTGAGCTTCGCCGGGACTTCTGCACTGGGCGAACTCGCCGCTGGGACCTACTCGGTGGGCCTCTGCGGTAACACCTCGGGACCCGGAGTCACGGGGTATCGCGCGAACGGGTGGGTGATGCTTCACAACTGATCGGGTCGGCCGGGCTGTGCCACCCTCCGCGACGCCGTGAGCCCGGCGAACCCGATTGCCCCACATCGGGTTCCATGCTTAGAGTGCGCATCATGAGCAGGTGGACGGGACGGCGCGGAGAAAACCGCGGAACAAACGGAGCGGTCTCGTTCGTGAGCCTCGCGCTCGCGGTGACCGCATGCGGCTGTGGCTCGTCCGGGAACACGCGTGTGGATGCGGGCATCGACCACGGCGTGGACCTTGGTGTCAGTCCCGACCAGGGACGCCCCAGCGACCAAGGCGCCGACCTGGGCGCCACGGATCAGGGCGCGACGGACCAGGACGTGGCCGACCAGGGCTTGCTCGGGTTCCGCGTCACTCACCAGAACACCGCGGGCGCCACGGTCTCGCGCAGTGAGAGCTTCCGCATGGTCCGGATGAACGGACGCGGCAGCCAGGGTTCTTCGCCGAGTTACTCGCGCGGCACACACGTCACTGGAGGATCTCGCCCATGAGGAACGTACTCGCCACCCTGCTGCTGGCTGCTGCCACCCTTGTGCCGCGCGCGGTAGACGCTCAAGCGCCTGCGCTGCTCATGGAGCAGGGCGTGCTGTTCGACGCCAACGGCGACCCGGTGAACACCGCCGTACCGATGGTGTTCTCGCTCTACGCCACGCCCACCGACACCAACGCCGTGTGGAGCGAGACCCACACCGTCACGCCCGACCAGGGTGTCTTCTCCGTCGTGTTGGGGGAGCTCTCCCCCATCGACCCCGCCGCCCTCTTCGACGGTGGCCCCATGTACCTGGGCGTGCGCGTCGGTAGCGACTCCGAGATGACCCCCCGCGAGACCCTGGTCAGCGTGCCCTATGCGCTGCACGCGGGGACCGCCGAAGACGCGGTGGGCGACATCCACCCCACTTCGATCTCGGTCAACGGGGCCCTGGTGATCGACGAGAACGGACTTTGGGTGGGCGACGCGACCGGGCTGGTGGGCCCACCTGGCGCTCAGGGCCCACCCGGTGCTCCCGGTGCTCCCGGTGCTCCCGGCGCTCCGGGCCAGCCTGGTGCCAATGGGGCGCCTGGCGCTCAGGGCCCGCCCGGTGCCAGCGGTGCTCCTGGCGCTGAGGGCCCGCCTGGTGCGCAGGGACCGCAAGGCGAAGACGGCATCGTGGCGGTCGCCAGGATCGGCGTGAGCGCGTGGTCGGGCCTATACTTCAGCGACAGTCTCTATCTCTGGCCGTCGGCAGCAAGCGTCACCATCGCGAGCGGTCAGAGACTGACCGCGTCCATGTCCACAGCCGTCCTTCTTACCGAGGGGACCACATTCCACTACTCGATTTGCTACCGCCCGCAGGGGTCAACCGACGTCACGTCGCTCGACAACTCCGAAAGCCTCACCACCACCACGGGGAGCCATGTGACGGTGAGCTATGACGTGGCGACAGCCTCGGGCGCACTCCCGGCCGGCACGTACTCGGTTGGTTTGTGCGCACGCACCGTGGGGGCAGGCATCTATGCGACTCGCGTCCACGGGTGGGTGATGGTGCACAACTGACTGGCTGGAGTCACCCGTGCCCCAGAACTCCCGCCTCGGCCCGTGGATAGCGTTGGCCGGACTGTTCATCGGGACAGGGCTCTACATGGGCCTGCGCGACGCTCCTGTTCCTCCGCGCGCGGCGGAGCTCGAGGCGCCGGCCACGGCTGGCGCGTTGCCGGAGCCGGCAGCGGAACGTCCCGACCCCCAGCTGGCCCGCGCGGCGGGGCGTGCTGAGATTGCGGCGTTCTTCGCCGCCCAGAAGCCCGCCGTGCAGCGCCGGTGTTGGGATGAGCCGGTGCGCGCTGGCATGGACCCGAGTCCTGCCGTCTTTCGGTACGACGTCACGGTGGATCCCCGCGGTCGGCAGGTCATTCGGTCCATCATCGACACGCCCGGTGAAACCCGCACCGAAATCGCCGACTGCCTGCAGCGCGAGACAGCGCCCGTCCAGATCCCTCCGCCGGGTGTCGCGGTCAGCGCGGACATCGCGATGACGTTTCCCTGAGCCGCGCCATCCAACGCGCACCCCGCTCAGCGCGCCGCCGCTCCAAAGAACCGCTCGAGCAGCTGCGCGTCCACCTGCCCTGCTGCTGCGCTCGCGCGCACCAACGGCGCGCTGATCGCCGGGCCGGCTTGCCGGTAGCGGTAGCGCTCGTTCTCGAGGGGCGTCCCGAGCGTGGTGAAGCGGCCGGTGGCCTCCTCAACGGCGAAGGCGGTCACGGTGGTGTCGTCACTCAGCGCGGCCAAGCGGATGGACACTCCGTCGTCGCGCACCACGCGCAGGTGGTCGCCCTGGGGCATGGCCACGAAGCGCGCGTCGTCGCTGGGGAAGAGCGCGGTGTCGATGCACGGGCCGAACGAGGTGCGGGTCAGGTCTGCAACGCTCAGGCGCTCGAGCTCGCCTTCACGGCAGCGGAACACAAAGCGAGCGTCGGCGGTGAAGGTACCGGCGCCTTCGTGCTGGAAGTGGGGCGTGGTGGCGCCCGGGGCGAAGAGCAGCTGCTCGGTGCCCTCCTCCGTGGTCACGGTGAGGCGCAGGGTGGTGCCCAGCCAGTCGGCCACGAGCCCCTCGCCAGACAGCGTGAGCGCGGTGACGGTGCGGCGGCGCAGCTCCACCACGCTTGCGCGTGACCCGATGAAGAGCGCCGCATGAGTGGACGTGAACACCGCACCCATGCCGCCGGTGTGGTCTTCGGGGTTGCCCTGCAGCATGAGCAGCTCGCGCCCGCGGCGGTCGTAGGCCGCCAACGCGGCGGTGGGGGACTCGCCATTGGCCGCAGCCTGGGCGTCGTAGAGGGGGTTCCACTGCACCGCGAACGCGTTGCCCTCCGCGCTCCACTCCACCCACGACGCGCTGCGTCCGGGCTTCTCGAGGCGCGCCAGGCGTCGCCCCGTGCGGGTGTCGAAGACCGCGAGCGGCACGCTGGTGTCGAAGACCGCGAGGAGCGCGCCATCGGGCGACAGCGTGTACTGCACGTTGCACTCGGGACACTCGGGCGTGGACCGATCGGCGGCGGGCACACGCATGCGCACACGCCCTGTGCGAACGTCCTGCACCGTGACCTCGGCATCGCCAAGCACCACGCGGGTAGTGCGATCGGCGCTCTCGGCCAGCACCAACATGCGCAAGCCGAGCTCGGCCTCCGCCGTGGCGGGAGCGGCGGCGTCATCGAGGCCACACACGCCCCGCGCGCCCACCACGCGCAGGCTCGCGCCCTCCCCCCGAAGCCGGGCCCCCGCGCTGGCGCAGTACACCCGCGTGGCGCTGTTGGCGCGGAAGAGCACGCCGCTCTCGCGCGTGGTCATGAGCACCCCGCCCGGCACGAACACAGCGCCCCACACGCTGCGCGGCCCCGTGGTCACCGCGCGCCGCGCCAGCGTCACGCCGCGCTCGAGGTCCAGCGTGTGGATCACGGGCTCCTGCACCACCACCGCACGCGCGCCATTCGCGCTGACGCGCACGGTCCAGCCGCCGCCGTCGGTGATGTCCCGGAAGGGCGTGAGCGGGTGCGGCTGCGGCTCGCCGGTGCCCGAGAACGCGTCCAGCTCGCGCTCGCTGAACACGAGCAGGCTACCATCGGCCTGCCGCATGGAGTCGAACGGCCACGCCTGCGGGGTGCTCATGGTGACGCTGGCCACGCGCGCGCCGCTGGCGGGATCCACGAAGTGCACGTGGTTGTCATTCTCGCCATCGAGCACCAACAAGAGCTCGCCCCCGCGCGTCCAGAAGGCCTCCACCGCGCGGCCGGGCAGCGCCACGTCGTGCAGCGGCGTTCCGGTCTCGGGGTGCCGCAGTTGAAGCACGCCCGCAGCGGTGACCGTGGCGAGCTGGCCGCCACCGGGCCGAAAGCCGAAGCTGCGAAACCCGGGCGCGCGGCGCTCCGTCTCCTCCTCCACTTGCTCGTCTTCGGGCGGTGCGCTCTCGTCCGGGCGCAGCTCGGCCACCAGCGCCCCCTCGGCGTCGTACAGATGCAGCGAGCGGAGCGGGTTGCGCAGCGCCCGGCCGGCCCGGTCGCGGTCGAAGTCGAGGGACACGCCGCGCACCGCGATCATGCGCGTGCTGGTGGGGCTCACCCACACGTAGTCCGGCAGCAGCGGCTGCCCACCCGCGTCGCGCGGCAGCAACGAGCGCCGCGTGACCAACGTGCCGGCGTCGCGTACTTCCAACAGCCCGCCCGCGGTGGCCACCACGAACGCGCCATCGCTCGTGAAGGTGGCCCGCGAGACACTGCGCGTGCCCATCGCCTGCCCAGGCACCAGCGTGTCGGTCAGCAGGTCCCACACGAACAGCGTGTCCGCATAGGGCGGGCCGTCGCCGGTGAGCAGCACGCGCGTGCCCGTAGCGTCGAAGCGCGCATCCATGATGCCTCCGCGCGCAGGGCTGGCCCACACGCGCCGGGAGGCACGCGTGGTTCCGTTGGCCAAGTCCAGCACGCTCACGGCGCCGTCGTTGCTGGCCACGAGCACGCGCTGCCCGTCGGGCGAGATGTCGGGCGGCAAGAGGTACGCGTCGTGCCCCGCCAAGAAGACGGGCGTGCCCGGTGACTCCGGGCCGGCCGCGCGCTGCTGGGGCGCGGGCAGCTCCTGGCTCACCAAGTAGCTCCCGGGGGCCTGAGCCTCCTGCTGCGGATCCGGCACGGCCGGTGGCGGCGTGCTGCTCGCGCACCCAGCACCGTGCAGCGCAAAGAGGACACCCCAACCCACCCACACGCTCGGACGCTGTCGCATGGGCGCAAGCGTGCGCGCGATCCGGAGTCCGCGTCCAGCGCAGCCAACGCCCTGCGCTCAGAGCCCGAAGAAGCGCTGCAGCAGCTGCGGGTCCGTCATACTCGCGGCCGCGCCGAGCGGCACCAGGGCAGCCGCGGTGGCTGGCCCGGACGGGGTGCTGCTCGCGCACCCGAAGCACAGCGCGAAGAGGACACCCAACCGCACCCGCAGACTCGGCCGCGCTCGCATGGAGGAAGCGTGCCCCTTGTTCACGGCGCTCGTCACGCCTGGGATACATATAAGGAGGGATTGCAATACTGTGGTACGTTTCCCGTGTGGTGGTCCAAGAACTCCAGTCATCGCCCAGCTTGCGGCAGTGCGTCATCGATGACGTGCACGTGATGTTCTTCCACGGCCCAGTGGACGTGGCGGCGCTGGACGCGACCATGGCCGCCAACGCGACGCTGAAGCTGCGCCACCCCGCGGGCATCTGGGCGTTCAATCTGGCGGTGCCCATGCTCTCGCTGCCCGACCGCGCGTTCCAGAAGAAGGCCAGCGAGGCCACCAAGTCGGTGGAGGACCACCTGCTGGGCGCCGTGGTGGTGCTGCCCGGCGAGGGCTTCTGGGTGAGCGCCGCGCGCGCGTTCGTGGCGGGCCTCATGCTGCTCTCGCCGCTGCGCCGTCAGCGCGAGTTCGCCAACGACATCCTGGGTGGGGCGCAGATCCTGGCCAAGCGCTCGAACCGGGACGACGCGTGGGCACGTGGGCTGGCGGGCGCCATCGAGGCCTGGTCCGCGCCGCGCCCGTGATGCGCCGTCGTGCGCGGGCTGCGCCGTGTACGCTGCGTCCGTGCCCTTCTCTGCGTGGCTGGTGGATCCCGTGCCCAAGTGGGTGGCTGCCCCGGCGGTGTTGGTGCTGCTGGTCGCGTGGACCGCGCTCACGGTGTGGATCCATCGCCGAGCACGCGCGCGCCGCGTGACGGTCGCGTCGGGGCTCACGCTGCTGGGGCTGAGCGCGCTGGTGGGGAGCTTCGCGTTGCTGTTGCTGTTCGGGACGCGCGTGGACGCCACGCCGGTGCACGAGGGCGACAACCAGGGCACGCTCATCGACATTGCGGCCACGTACGAGACCCCGAGCGGCGAGACGGTGCTGCTGCGCGACGCAACGCCCGTCCTCCATGTCTCGTACCCGGCCAACTCCGCCGAGCAGTTCGTGACGTTCATGGTGTTCGAGCCCTTCCCTCGCGTTCACCAGCAAGGGCACCGCGCCATGCTGGCGAACTGGCGGCTGGTCGCAGCGCTCCTCCTCGTGGCGGCGCTGGCCGTGTGGGTGCGAGACCGGGCGCGCGCGTTGTAGGCTGCCGCCGTGCCGCGCCTCGCCCCCGTGTTGATGCTCCAAGGGACCGCCTCCGACGTGGGCAAGAGCCTGCTGGTCACGGCCCTGTGCCGTGCCTTCGCGCGGGAGGGGCGGCGCGTGGCCCCGTTCAAGGCGCAGAACATGTCGCTCAACGCCTACGTCACGCCGGCCGGCGAGGAGATCGGCTCGGCGCAGGGCTTTCAGGCGGAGGCCGCCGGTGTGGTGCCCACCGCGTTGATGAACCCGCTGCTGGTGAAGCCCATGCCGGGGGGCGAGGCGCAGCTCATCGTGGGCGGGCACGCGGCGGGGCGCTACGACTACCGGCGCGTGCGCGGCGAGCACGAGGCGCACGCAGCGCTGATTGCCGAATCGCTCCGCACGCTCCGCAGCGAGCACGACCTGGTGATCGCAGAGGGCGCGGGCAGCTGCGCGGAGATCAACCTGCGCGCGTGGGACCTGGCCAACATGCACGTGGCCGAGCTGTGCGACGCGGCGGTGCTGCTGGTGGGCGACATCGACCGGGGCGGCGTGTACGCGTCGCTCCTCGGAACCGTGGGCGTGCTGTCCGAGAGCGACCGGCGCTTCGTGCGTGGCTTCGTCATCAACAAGTTTCGCGGTGACCCGGCCGGCCTCGCGCCCGCGAACGCAGAGCTCACGCAGCGCAGCGGGCTGCCGCTGCTGGGCGTGGTGCCATTCCTGGCCGGGCACGGGCTGCCCGAAGAAGACGGCGCGAGCCTGGGGCAGGCGGGGAGCGTGCCACGCGCGGGGCGGCATCAGGTCGAGATCGCGGTGCCGCGCACGCCCGCGTTGTCCAACTTCGACGAGCTGCGGGCGCTGGCCGACGAGCCGGGCGTGGTGCTGCGCTACATCGACAACGCGCGCGAGGTGCACGGCGCCGACCTGGTGATCCTGGCGGGCAGCCGCGCCACACGCTCGGATCTCGCATGGCTGCGCGAGCACGGCTTCGACGCGGCGCTGCGCGAGCGCGCGGCGCGCGGCGAGCCCATTCTGGGACTGTGCGGTGGCTGTCAGGCGCTGGCCGAGAGCATCCATGACGAGCAGGGCGTGGAGGGCGCGCCGGGCGTCACGCCAGGGCTCGGGCTCTTGCCCATCACGGTGCACTTCGAGCACGAGAAGCGCGTTTCGCGGGTGTCCGGGGTGGGCCGTCACCCGCTGCTGGGGGCGGGCCCGCTCGGGGGCTACCTGATGCACCACGGGCGCGTGCGGCCGGCGCGTGAGGGCGTGCTGCCCGCGCTGGTGCTGGACGGTGGCGAGCCCGACGGGGCGCAGGCGGGCAGCGTGCTGGGCAGCATGGTGCACGGGCTGTTGGACCACGCGGGCACACGCCACGCGCTGCTGCGGTGGCTGCGTCCGGGCGGGCCGTGGCAAGCGGCGACGGTGTCGGGAGCGCCACCGAACACGCCTCGCGAGGCCATGTACGACGCGCTGGCCGACCACGTGAGCGCCGCGCTCGACATGGACCGCGTGCGTGCGATGGTGCCGAGGCCATGAGCGACACCACCGAGAAGACCGAAGAAGAGCGCAACGCCGAGCACAACGCGAAGATGGCCGAGCTGAAGCGCAAGCAAGACGCCGAGGTGGCCAGCAAGACCGAGCGCCGCGGGCTCACGCTGGTGCACACGGGCGACGGCAAGGGCAAGAGCACGGCGGCCTTCGGCCTCGCCCTGCGCGCGGCGGGCAACGGCTTCCGGGTGTGCGTGGTGCAGTTCACCAAGGGCTCGTGGAAGACGGGCGAGGGCGCGCTGCTCAAGACCCTGCCGGGCGTGGACCACTTCATCGTGGGCGATGGCTTCACCTGGAACACGCAGGACCGCGCAGCGGACGTGGCCTCCGCCAAGGCGGGCTGGCAGGTGTGCGTGGACGCCATCGAGGCCAGCCGCGGGCCCGACCCCAAGTACCACCTCATCGTCATGGACGAGCTGAACATCATCCTGCGCTACGACTACCTGCCCATCGAGCCCGTGGTGGAAGCCGTGCGCAACAAGCCGCGCGACCTGCACCTGTGCATCACGGGGCGCGACGCCAAGGCCGAGCTCATCGAGGTGGCCGACACGGTGACCGAGTTCGTGAAGGTGAAGCACGCCTACGACGCGGGCGTGAAGGCCATGCGCGGCATCGAGTTCTGAAACGGCATTTCACCCGGACGTCACGCGGGCTGTGGTAGACAAGCCGCTGTGAGCGCGCCCAGGACCAGCCCCGACAGCGAGCCCCCCAGCCTGCCGCACGACCCCGCGCCGCTGCAGCGCGTGCTCGAGCGCGTTCGGCAACACACCGGCCCCGGTGCTCCCGTGGTGGTGTTCGACCTCGACGCCACCCTGTTCGACAACCGGCCGCGCACGCTGGCCATCCTGCGGGAGTTCACGGAGAGCCTGCCCGACGCGGAGCAGCCGCTGCGCGACGCCCTCACCAAGCTGCAGCTGGACGACATGCGCTACCTGGTGTCCGACGCGGTGGAGCGCGTGGGCGTGGTGGACCCGCGCGCGGTCAAGCGCATCAGCTCGTTCTGGTGGGCGCGCTTCTTCAAGGACCGCTACATCCGCCACGACGTGCCCTCGCCGGGCGCCGTGGCCTATGCGCAGGCTTGCTACGACGCAGGCGCGAACCTGGTGTACCTCACCGGGCGCGACCTGCCGGGCATGCTGAGCGGCACGGTGAAGAAGCTGCGCGACGAGCGCTTCCCCATCGCGGTGGCGGGCACGCAGGTGATCCTGAAGCCGCACGTGAAGATGGGCGACGAGGAGTTCAAACGCGGGGTGCTGCCCTCGCTCGCGCGCCTGGGCACGCCCGTGGCGTTCTTCGACAACGAGCCGGCCAACTGCAACACGGCGGCGCAGCTGCTGCCCGAGGCCGACGTGGTGTGGCTGGACACGCAGTGCGTCCCCAACCCGCCGCCGCTGCTGCCCGGCGTGAGCATGGTGCGGCACTTCGAGGGCTTCGTGTGAGCCACGCGCCGCCGGTGCACAGCGCGGCGTTCCGGCGCCGGCGCTTCTTCAACTGGTTCCCGCTGGGCCTCGCCTACGCGCTGCTCTACATGGGCCGCTACAACCTGACGGTGGCCAAGACCAACCTCGGTCAGCTCATGACCAAGGAGGACTTCGGGCTCATCTTCGGCGCAGGCACCGTGACCTACGCGTTCGCGTTCCTGGTGAACGGGCCGCTGGTGGACCGCGTGGGAGGCCGGCGCGGCATGCTGATCGGGCTCGCCGGATCGTGCGTGTCCAACGCAGCGATGGGGCTCTACCTGCACCACGTGCTCAGCAGCGCGGCGCCCACCGAGGCCCCGCTGCGGCTGGTGTTCAGCGCGCTCTACGCCGTGAACATGTACTTCCAGAGCTACGGCGCGGTCTCCATCGTGAAGGTCAACGCGCACTGGTTCCACGTGAGCGAGCGCGGCGGCTTCTCGGGCATCTTCGGGACCATGATCTCGAGCGGCATCTTCCTGGCGTTCACCGTGAACGGCTGGCTGCTGGACCTGGTGGAGGTGGCGCAGCCCGGGTCCACCACGGCCGAGCGCGCGTGGGTGGTCTTCGCGGTGCCGGGCGTGCTGCTGGCCCTCGCCTTCTTGGGTGAGCTGTTCCTGCTGCGCGACCGCCCGGGCCAAGCGGGCCACGCGGACTTCGACACGGGCGACGCCTCGAGCGGCGACGACGACCTGCCCGTGCCCACCATGCAGCTCTTCCGCCGCATCCTCACCAACCCCATCTTGCTGACGGTGGCCTTCATCGAGCTGTGCACGGGCGTGGTGCGCAACGGCGTGATGCACTGGTTCCCCATCTACGTGGGCGAGATCTGGGTGCTGCCGCCCACGCACACGCTGCGCTTCGGCGAGTGGACCGACCTGCGCTGGGTGCTGGCCTGCTTCGTGGCCGCGGCCATCTCGGGTGCCCTCGCGGCGCGCGCGGCGAGCGGCCGGCGCGGCATGTACGCCACCCTGGCGGGGCTCGCGTTCTTGGCGCCCTTCGTGCAGGCGGGCTGGGGCGGGCTCTTGATGATCGCCGGCGTGCTGGGCGGCAACGTGGCGGGCTGGGTGTCGGACCTGTTCTTCCAGAGCCGACGCGGGCCGGCCGCCGCGGGGCTGTACGCCCTGCTCGCGCTGCTCACGCTGGCCATGGCCTTCGCGCTCGCGGTGCCGGACACGCTCGTGGCCAGCGCGGACGAAGACTCGGGGCTGCGCGCGGGAGACCGCGTGCTGGCCATCGCCGGCGTGAGCGAGCTGCAAGCATGGTCCGACGTGCGCGCGGCGGTGGCCTGCTGGGAGCCCGTGTGCCGCGACAGCGCGTGGGACGCCGAGCGCTGCGAGTGCCGCACCAGCGGCGGCGTGCCCAACGCCTCGCTCGCGGCCGAGCGCCCCATCCCCGCGCGCGTGCTGCGTGACGGTGCCGAGCTCTCGCTGCAGCTGCCGGACCCGCGCCCCGCGCAGCGCGCCGGTGACCTCCGCCTCTTGAGCGCGCGCCCCGAGCTGCCCATGAGCCCCTTCTGGCTGGGCGGCCTAGTGTTCATGATGAGCCTCTGCGTGATCGGCACGCACGGCCTCTTGTCCGGCACGGCCACCATGGACTTCGGCGGGCGCAAGGGCGCGGCCACGGCGGTGGGCGTCATCGACGGCTTCGTGTACCTGGGCACCGCGCTGCAGTCGGTGTGCCTCGGCTACCTCACGAGCGAGAGCTGGTCCTACTGGCCGTGGTTCCTGCTGCCGTTCGCGGTGCTGGGCTTCGTGCTGTGCCTGCGCATCTGGAACGCCAAGCCGGGCGCGCGCGCCGCTGCGCCCTCAGACTCCATCCAACCACAAGTCTGACCGGGCACTAGCGGTTCGTGGTACCAATCCCCCCGTGACGTACCGCGACGAGACCGAGACGCTGCGCGCGCAGGTGGAGAAGCTGGAAGGCGAGCTGGCCACGGCCAACGAGCAGGTGGCGCGGCTGCGCGGCGAGGCGCCCGGGAGCGCAGCGGGAGCGGCTGGGCCCGACAAGCTGGTGGGCGAGCCGCTGGTGTTCGAGGAGGAGCACGTGCTCCCGTACCGGCTGACCGAGCAGGGCTACGAGGCCGTCGCCGCGCTGCTGAAGGAGCGGCTGGCGGTGGACGTTGCGCAGGTGGGCAGCACGCTCAAAGGCACGGTGCGCGCGGGCGTGGGCCCCACGTTCTCGCTCACGTGCGAGGGCGACACGACCCACCTGAAGCTGAGCACGGACCTCACCATGCTGCGCGCCAGTACGCTGTCGGGGGCGTGGCTGGGCGGGCTCTTCGGTGGGCTGCCGGCCATCGGCATCATCCTGGACATGGCGCACAACGGCATCGGCTCGCCGCTGCACGCGCTGTGGGTGGTGCCCACGCTCATGCTCGGCGCGGGCCTCGGGATGCGCAAGCTCACCGCCAAGCGCGCGCGCGAGGGTCGCGCCAAGCACAGCGGCACGTTCGCGGCGCTCCTGGACGTGGCGGCGCAGCACCGGCTGGAGGCGACGAGCGGCTCGCGCGTGCGCGTGGAGGTGGAGGCCGCGAGCGACACGGCGGCCGAGTCGGCGGAGAGGGGGCATGAAGCGCCTGCACGGGAGGCACGCGAGGGCGAGGCCTAGCGCCGACTGTCCTCTCTCGGCCGGATAGCTACACTCCCGCCCATGTTCACCGCGCAGGGCCTTCGGCGGGCTCTCCTCAGCCTCCTCCTGATCTCGTTTTCGCCCTTGGCACAAGCCTGCGGCTCGTCCGAAGCCGGCAGCCCCGAGGGCCCGAGCGGAGGGGCAGTCCCCAGCACGCCGAGCGTGCCAGCCGTCGCCGAGGGAGCCGACACCCCGGACCCCACCGCGGCTGACCCCGCGCCTGCCGCCGCTGCCGTGGAGCCCGCCGCCGAAGCGGTCGATGGTGGCGCCGCCGCCGCCGAGGCCCCCGCCGCCCCCGCTGTGGCCCGCGCGCACGGTCCGCTCGCGCCCGAGGTGCGCGCCCACTTCGAGGCCATGCGCCCGGACCCGGCCCCGCGCGCCATCATTCGCTCGAGCCACTACTACCGCACCAACGAGCTCTCCCACTGGGTCTACCGTGAGCGCGTGGCCAACCTGGGCGGCGTGATGTCCGGCGTGGGCAGCGACCAGCTCTACCTGCTGGCCGGCTGGGCGCGCCCCGAGATCCTGGTGCCGCTCGACTTCGACGGCGAGATCACCGCGACACACCGCGTGGTGGCCGCCGTGTTCCTGGCGCACGCCACGCCCGAGGCCTTCATGGCTGCCTTCGACGAGGCGAACGTGGACGCGCTGGAGGCGCTGGTGCGCGCGCACTACGCGAGCTCGCCCGACGTGGACTCGCTGGCCCGCACGGCCCGCAACGCGGGGCGCCACCTGTTCGAGTCCATGCGCATGATTCGGCGGCGCTACACCGAGCGCGGCGTGCCCACCTACATCACCGACGCGGCGCAGTACGAGTTCGTGCGCGGCTTGGTGGCCGAGGGGCGCGTGTTCCCCATTCGCGGCGACCTCACCGCCGACCTGGCCATGCTGGACCTGGCGCTGGCCGCGCGCCGCGCCAACCTGCCCGTGCGCCTGCTCTACGTGTCCAACGCCGAGACCTACTTCGAGTTCGGGCCCACCTACCGCCGCAACATCATGGCGCAGCCGTTCGACGACCGCTCGGTGCTGCTGCGCACGTTCCACTCGAACCTGCCGCACCCCGACGGCGAGCCCAACTACCACTACAGCATCGAGAGCGGGCCGCACGCCATCCGCATGATGCAGCGCTCGTCCATCGACAGCGTGCGCACCCTGCTGGTGCGTGAGCGCAGCGCCACCAACCTCTTCGGCCTGTCCGAGATCATCGGCGAGCCGAGCGGCCCCACGCCCACCATCGCACCAGTGCCCGAGGGCCACCCGCTGGCCGCGCTGTGGACCCCGCCCGCAGCGCCCGTGGCTGCACCCGCAGTGGCAGCCACGGCCCGGGCGGGGGTCGGGGGGAGCGGGGGGGCGCCGCGGCGGGGGCGAATGGGCCCAGGCTCGCGGCCCCCGGGCGCGGGGCGGGCCCCGCGGCGGGGGGCGGCCGGGGGGGGGGGGGGGGGGCGGCCCGGGGGGGGGGGGGGGGGGGGGGGGGGGGGGGGGCGGGGGGCCGGGGGGGGCGGGGGGGGGGGGGGGGGGGGGGGGGGGGGGGGGGGGGGGGGAGGGCGGGCCGATCGTGCGCGTGTCCCGCGCCCGCAGGACCTCCCTGGTAGGCGCGACTCCCTCAGGGCAGGTCCTTGGCGCAGCGAAACCCGAAGTGATGAATGAGCCGGTTGTCCGGCATGTGACGGCGCCGGTGGTAGCCCGTGGCGTGCGACGCCGGCCAGTACCACGAGCCTCCGCGCACCACGCGGCGGTTGTGGCCGGGGCACTCGTCGGCGCCGGCGCACGGGCCCTTCGGGTCGCGGCCCTGGCACGCGGCGCCGCACGCCGCGTATGTGGGTGACCACCAGTCGGCCACCCACTCTTCGGCGTTGCCCGCCATGTCGTAGAGGCCGTAGCGGCCGGCGGGGCGCGCGCCCACTTCGTTTACGCGGCCCGACGTGGGGCGGCTGCTGCGCTGACGGCGCCCGCAAGAGCGGCCCGTCCCGTCACGGATGATGGCCAGCGTGCAGTCGGCCTCTTGGTTGCCCCACGGGTGCGTCTCGCTCTGCGGGCCGCGCGCCGCCAGCTCCCACTCCGCCTCGGTGGGCAGGCGCTTGCCCTGCGCCGCACAGAACGCCCGCGCGCTGAACCAGCTCACCCCCGTGATGGCCTGCGTGGGCGCCGAGAAGTCGCGGTAGCGGGGGCCGTCCCGCGGGCAGTCACCAGCGCGCACGCACGCTTGGTAGGCGCCGTTGGTCACCTCGGTGGTGTCCATGAAGAACGTGCTCACCTCCACGCGATGCGCCGGCGTGGTGGTAGGCGCGCGGTCCGAGTTGCCCGGCTGATCGCAGACGTGGTCGTCGGTGTCCACGCCCATCACGAACGACGCGCCGGTGACGCAAGACATGCCGGCGGGAGCGCTGGCGCAAGGGCGCGGAGTGAATGCTGCTTGTCCGCGCGTCTCGGGGGCCAGCGCCGAGCCGATGACGGCCAGCACCGTGAGGCAGACGCCCACACGAAAAGCTAGCCAGAGACGCGAGCGAGAGGGAGCGCGGCGGTGGAGCATGACGGGGCACACCATAGCTGAGGCGGGCCGTCTGTCGCGCCCCGAACCTCGGCAGCGCGGCCGTCCTTTTAAGCAACGGCGGCGGACCCAGGAGGGGGCTGGTGGGGGTGGCGGGACCCGGTGGGGGGGTGCGGGCTGGGGGGCGGCGGGGGGCGGGGCCGCCGCCGCGGGGCCGGCCCGCCCGGGGCCCCCAGAGGCCAACCCCGCGTCGCGGGAGAAACAACCCCAAAGAAGCGGCTCCGCAGGGGGGAGCCGGGGGGGGCCCCGGCGGCGGCCCCGGCCGGCCGGGCCGCCGGGCCGGGCGGCCGGCCCGGCGGCCCCGGCGGCCCGGGGCCGCGGGGGGGGGGGGGGGGGGGGGGGGGGGCGGGCCCCAGGCAAGGCACCGGCGGCTGCTCCTCCGGGCGGCGGCGGTCTCCCGCACGCCCCGGGGGCGGGGCGGGCCGCCGCCTTCCCGTCGAGGGGGGGGGGCAGGGGGGGGGGGCCCCCCCCCTCCTCCCTCCCCCCGGCCTGCCGGCTTTTGCCCCGGGTGGGAGCAAACACGGGCAAAAGGCGCGCGGACGGAGGCTTCCCCGGGCCGGACCGGCTCCCGGGCTGCTGGTCGGCCCTCGGGGCCCCTCGGCGCCGCCGGCCGGGCCCCCGCACCCGGCGGGCCCCCGGGCCCCCACGAAGGGCTCGCGCGGGGTTGGCGGCGGGGCGGGGGGGGGGGGGGGGGGGGGGCGGGGGGCCGGGGGGGGGGGGGGGGGGGGGGCGGCGCCGGGGGGGGGGGGGTTTTGCGGGCGCGGGGGGGGGGGGCGGGGGGGCGGGGGCCGGGTGTTGGTGGTTGCCGGGGGGGGGGGGGGGGGGGGGGGGGGGGGGGGGGGGGGTTGTTGGGTTTTGGGGGGGGGGGCGGCCTTTCCTTCCTCTTGGTCCCTTCTGGCATCCGCCTCAACCGGCGAGCGCTGCCCGGCGACGCACCGCCGGGTACCGCACCAGCAGCGTGAGCGCGCGCACCACCACGTAGCCCACGAAGGCCAGCCACAGGCCGTGGTTGCCCAAGAGGTGCACCAGCACGGTTCCCCCCGCGATGAACGCCGCAGCCGACACCAGCGCGGCGTTGCGCATGTCGCGCGTGGCGGTGGCCCCGATGAACACACCGTCCAGCTGGAAGGCCGCCACCGAGAGCAGCACGTAGGCCACGCACCACGGCAGGAAGACCTGCGCCTGCTCACGCACGCTGGGCAAGTCCGTCAGCGCACGGATCACGTGACCGCCCCCGAAGGCGACCGCGATGGCGAGCCCCAGCGCCGTGACGAGCGCCAGCTCACTGGTGCGGCGGACCGCGTGAACGAACAGGTCGCGCCGAGCACTGCCGATGGCGCGCCCCACGAAGGACTCGGCCACGAACGCGAAGCCGTCCAGGAAGAACGCGCTGAAGCTGATGAGCTGCAGCAGAATGTGGTTGGCCGCGAGCGTGGTGTCGCCGAACGCAGCGCCCTGGTTGGTGAACCACGCGAACCCCAGCAGAAGCGTGAACGTCCGGATCAAGATGTCGCCGTTGGCGCGCAGCGTCTCGGCCAAGCGGCGCCGGTCGGTCACGCGCGCCATGGGCAAGAAAGCCTCGCCATCCACCCGCTCGCGGGCGAGCCGCCTCAACACCACCGTGAGGGCCACGCCGAGGGTCACCCACTCGGCCAGCACCGTGCCGAGCGCGATGCCGGCCACGCCCCAGCCCAGCGCCCCTGCGAAGAGCACGCTCAGCCCCGCGTTGACCCCGTTCATGAGCACCTGGAGCGCGAGCAGCGTGCGCGTCTGCCCGCTGCCGATCAGGTGCCCCATCACCGCGAAGAGCGAGAGCGCCGCCGGGGCCCCCCAGATGCGCACCGCGAAGTACTGCGCCGCGGACGCCTCCACCTGGGGGCTGGCGTCGAACAGGCGCCACGCGAGCTGGCCGATGGGCCACTGCAGCGCCAGCAGCGCAACGCCGAGGACCACCGCGAGCGCCAGCGCCCGAGCCAACGCCGCGCGCACCTCCGCGTGGTCTCCCGCGCCGAGCGCCTGTGCCGTGAACCCGGTGGTGCCCATGCGCAGGAAGCCAAAGCTCCAGAACACGAAGTTGAAGAGCAGCGCCCCGAGCGCGATGGCGCCGAGCGCGTGCACCGCCCCGGTGTTCCCGATGACCGCCGTGTCCACCAGCCCCAGGAGCGGCGAGGCGATGTTGGCCAGCACCACGGGCCACGCGAGCGCGAGGACGTCTCGACGGGTCGGCAGGTCGGCGCTCATGGCAGGCGCGCGCCGCAGACGTCCCGAACGATGCCGCGCAGCCAGCGATGCCCCGGGTCCGCGTCCATGCGCGGGTGCCACAGCAGCGAGACCGTGATGTCGGCCATGGGAAAGGGCAGCCGGAAGGCGTGCATGCCCACGCGCAGGCCCTCGGTGTGGCGCTCGGGCACCGTGGCGATCAGGTCCGACGACCGCGCCAAGGCGATGGCCGTGGCGAAGCCGCCCACGATGGCCACGGAGTCGCGCTCGAGCCCGTGTGCGAGCAGCGCGTCGTCCACGATGCCCGTTGCCCTGCCCTGGCGTGACACCGCCACGTGCCGGCCGCGTGTGTAGCGAGACGCGGTCACCCTGCCCTTGGCCAGCGGGTGCCCGGCGCGCACCACGCCGATGAAGCGGTCGCGGAACAGCGCCTGGGCGCGCACCTCGGGCCCGGTCGTCTTGACCACCACGCCCGTCTCGAGATCCACCGCCTCGTTGCGCAGCGGGGTGCTGTCCTTGTCCGGCTTCTGCAGAAAGCACAGCCGCACACGCGGGGCCTCCCTGCCCACGCGCTCGATGAGCCTGGGACCAAACGTCTCCACGAAGCCCTCGGCGCTGCGCAGCGTGAACATGCGGTCAAGCTGCGCGGGCTGGATGGCCTCGGCCGGAACCAGCAGCGCCTCGGCGGCCTGCACCACCGCGCCCACCTGCTCGCGCAGCTCACGCGCACGCGGCGTGGGCACCAGGCCTCGACCTGCGCGCACCAAGAGCGGGTCACCGGTGGTCTCGCGCAGCCGCGCCAGCGTGCGACTCATGGCCGACGGGCTGAGCTGCAGCCGCGCCGCCGCGCGCGCCACGCTGCCCTCGGTGAGCAGGACGTCGAGCGTGGTGAGCAGGTTGAGATCCGGTCGCGACACCCCCGGAGGCTACCACACCGCGCAGTGGTGACATGGCGTCAAACGCACGTGTCGAGTGCATCCCGTGCGCGTTCCGCCATGCCATGCGGGGGTCTAGGTTTCTCTCATCACCCCCCGAGAGGCGCCGAAGACCATGCCAACACCACCCCCCTCGCCCACCCCCAACCGCTTCGCCCTGCTGGGCCTCGCGCTCTCCATGTTGCTGTCGTCGTTGGGCACCAGCATCGCCAACGTGGCGCTGCCCACGCTGGTGCAGGAGCTCGCGTCGTCGTTCGGCGCCGTGCAGTGGGTGGTGCTCGCCTACCTGTTCGCCATCACCGGCTCGCTGCTGGTGGCCGGGCGGCTGGGCGACATGCTGGGCCGCAAGCGGCTCCTGCGCGCAGGCCTCCTGCTGTTCACGGCCGCGTCGGTGCTGGCCGGGCTCGCGCCCACCCTCGCGGTCCTCGTCGCGGCGCGCGTGCTGCAGGGCCTCGGGGCCGCCGTCATGATGGCGCTGACGGTCGCGTTCGTGACCGAGCTCGTCCCCAAGACCGAGACGGGGCGCGCCATGGGCTGGCTCGGCACCACCTCGGCCATCGGGACCGCGCTCGGCCCATCGCTCGGCGGCCTGCTCATCGACCTGGCCGGCTGGCGCGCCATCTTCTTGCTGAACCTCCCGCTCGGCGCGGCCGCCCTGCTGCTGGTGCAGCGCTACTTGCCGGTGGACCCGACCAGGCCCAGCGAGGCGCGCGTGCGATTCAACGTGCTGGGGATGCTGGCCTCGTTCCGCGACCCGCGCCTCCGCGCCAGTCTGGTAGCCAACCTGCTGGTCTCTGCGGTGCTGATGGCCACCATGATCGTGGGGCCGTTCTACCTGTCCATCGCGCTCGCGCTCGGCACGCGGGACGTGGGGCTGGTGATGTCGGTGGGGCCCGCCGTGGCCGCGCTCACGGGTGTGCCTGCGGGGCGCTGGGTGGACCGCTATGGGGCGCAGCGCAGCGCGGCAGCCGGCCTCATGGGTGTCACCGCGGGAGCGCTCGCGCTGGCCGTGCTGCCCGCTGCGCTGCACGTGCTGGGCTACGTGGTGCCCATCGCCGTCATCACCGCGCACTACGCGCTCTTCCAGGCCGCGAACAACGCCGCGATCATGCGGGACGCCGCACCGCAGCAGCGGGGTGTCATCTCGGGAGCCCTCGGCCTGTCGCGCAACCTCGGCCTGATCACGGGCGCGTCCGCCATGGGCGCCGTGTTCGCGGCCGCCACCGGCGCGAGCGACGTGACCTCAGCCTCCCCAGAGGCCGTTGCCCGGGGCATGCACGTCACGTTCGCGCTGGCGGCCGTGCTGGGCGCCATCGGTGTGGCGCTGTTGGCGCGCAGCCAGGCCTCACCGTCGCGCTATGAGGACGGCGGCCCGCGCAGCGTCCCGCGGCGCAGCAGCGTGAGCAGCACCGCTGGGCCTGTTCGGAGGGCCAGGAGCAGCAGCACCCCGAACAGGTCGAGGAAGCCCATCCCGAAGGCCTCGGTGGCGGACACGCATTGCGGCCCACCGTTGGGCTGGATGGCGAGAGAGACCACCTCCCCTTCATCGGCCCGCGGACCGATGAGCACGAAGCACGGCGCGCTCTGCGACCACGTGCGTCCGTCCGTGGCGCCGAGCTGCTGGTAGCGGCGCTCGCAGCTGACGGCCCCGCCCGAGCGGCTGGAGCTGGTCCCCGCGCTGCCCACGTAGACCGCCTGCATGTGCGGCCAGGTCAGCCAGTTGAAGATCGTGAACCCCCGCCCCAGGCAGCTGCAGCAGCCCACGAACAAGCCGAGAGCCAGGAACATGACCGCCGTGCGAGCGGTGGGCGTGAGCGGGAGCTTGTTGGGTGTGGGCTGCATCGTGAGCCCGCGAGTCTACTCCTCCACGCAGTAGACCGAGTACTGCGAGTCGCAGGCGCGGTTCAGCGCGAACGACCAGGTGCTGTCGACGCCCGTGGTCATACCCACGATGCCGATCTCGCCGCTGTCGCTCGCCGTCCACCCCTCGCAGGTGGCCACGTCGTGCGGCGCATTTCCAGCGGTGAGGGTGTTGGTCCAAGCGAAGTCCTGCGTCACGAAGTCGCCGGTCTCGGTGCGAACGATGGCGGTGTCCAGCGTTCCGTCCGTGAAGTCGGCCCAGTTGTCGGCCACCACCACGGCGGGCTGTCCCGCCACCAGCATCACGTAGGGAACCGTGGCGGGCGTGATGCGCGACGAGGCCGCGTTGGTGGTCAGCGAGATCCACGCGCGGAACGTGCGGCCGAGCCCCGCGTTGTCGGCCAGCCCCTGACAGAACGCGTCAGCACCCGCGATGCCACCCAGGTTGCCGTTGGTCGCCACGCTGCTCACGAAGACGACGCGCGCGTCGATGCAGCTCCCACCCACGCAGGTGGTACCGCTGCCGCACTCCGCCTGGCTGCTGCAGCTGGTGGGACACGCCGGTCCCGCGCCGGAGCAGGCGAAGGGCAGGCACATGGTCCCTCCACGGTGAACTCATCGGGAGGGCACTCGGGGTCCGTGCCGTCGCAGAACTCGGCCACGTCGCACACCCCCGCGCTCGCGCGGCACTCCACCACCCCGCTGCCTCCGCCCTCGATGAAGCAGGCGCCGCTCACGCTGCACCGCTCGCACCCGCCGTCGCAGGCTCCGTCACAGCACACGCCGTCCGCGCAGAAGCCGCTGTCGCACTCGCCGCCATCGGAGCACGACGCCCCCAGCGGAGCGAGGCCCGCGTCGAAGCCCTGGTCGGTCTCGGGCCCCGCGTCCACGCCCACGTCGTCGGGCGTCCCGGCGTCCGCCCCCATGTCGTCGGGCGTCTCGGCGTCCAGGCCGGTGCCCTGGTCGTCCATCCCACCGCCCTGATCGTCCATCCCACCGCCCCCGTCGATGGCCACGGCACTGTCGGGAGTCATGTCCACCGCGCCGCTTCCGCAGCCGGGCACGAGACCGAAAGCAATCAGGAACACAGAGAGAACGCGCGTCACGAGCAACCTCCAGAGAGAACGTTGCCGAGGTAGTGCGCGGAGCTATCAGTTCGATCACGAAAATCAGCGCCGTCCCGCAGACCCCGTGCGACGCAAGCCATTGACGCCCCCCCGAGCAACCTCTACATTTTCGTAGAGGTCTAGATGGCACTGCTCGCCAAGTTCAGATATCCGCCTACGTCTCCGAAGAGACCCGCGCCTTGCTGGACGAGGCCACCGAGGCTCACGGCCTGAAGAAGGGTTACGTCATCGAGGAGGCACTGCTCCATCACCTCCTCGCCCTGCGTGAGCTGCCGAGCGACGTCGTGATCCCGGGCCGCATCACCCTCACGGAGGCCTCCGCGCGGCGTGTCGCCAAAGCGCTCGCGAGCCCGCAGAAGCCGACAGCGGCCATGCGAGCCCTGATGGCCGGTGATGACGGCGATGACGTCCCGGGCTGACTCGCAGCCGCTCGTCGTGCGGCGGCTGCTCGCCACGGATGACCGGTCGGGGTTCCAGTCGGGCAACGTCGATCTCGACCGCTTTTTTCAGCGCTTTGCCGGTCAGAACCAATTCCGACACCACGTCGGGACCACCTGGGTGGCTCTCACCCGAGGGCGCATCGTCGGCTTCGTGACCGTGAGCGCGGCGCAGCTCGAGGTGGGCTTGTTGCCGGAGAAGGCGAGGAAGCGTCTGCCTGCGTATCCACTCCCCGTGCTGCGCCTGGCGCGCTTGGCCGTCTCGAATCAGGCCCAGGGCGCCGGCGTCGGCAGGGCGCTGCTGAGAGCCGTCTTCACCCTCGCGTGGCGGATGGCCGATGACCTGGGCTGCGTCGGGATCGTGGTGGACGCAAAACCGGAGGCGATCGGCTTCTACAAGACGCTTGGCTTCCAGGAGCTCGAACACCGCCAAGGGGGCCTTGGCGACAGACCCGAGCCAGTTCCCATGTTCCTGGAGCTCGCCGCAGTCCCAAAGCCTGCGGACCCGCCAGCCGGTTGAGCGGCCGCCACTTTGTCAACGCACCCAGCAGGGAGTACGGTTCGGCCCTCCTCGGTCCCCCGCCTAGACTGCTTGCCCACCTCCGACGCTGACCAGCACGGCTCGATGCGCCGCGTCATCGGACCCCTCGGGGCCTTGTCCATCGTGGCGGGCTCCATGCTGGGGTGGGCATCTTCGTGAGCCCGCCCGTGGTGGCGCAGCTGCTCAACGAGCCGTGGGCGTTCTTCGCCGTGTGGCTGCTGGGCGGCCTGTTCGCGCTGGCGGGCGCCTCGGCCTACGCCGAGCTGGGCGCGCGCTACCCGCGGGCCGGCGGCGACTACGTCTTCGTGCGCGAGGCGCTGGGTCCGTCGGCCGGCTTCGCCACGGGCTTCATGCTGTTCTCCTGCGTCTTCGCGGGCAGCATCGCCACGCTGGCGTCCATCTTGGCCACCGACCAGCTGCCCGGCCTGCTGGGCTTCCTGGGCGTCACCGTGCCGGCGCGCTTCACGCTGTTCGCGGGCACGTCCATCGACAGCGGCCGCGTGCTGGGCCTGGTGTTCATCGTGCTGCTCACGGCCGTGAATCTGCGCGGCGCCAAGGCGGCCACCGTGCTGCAGGTCTGGACCACTGCCATCCCGCTGGTGGCCATGATCGCCATGGCAGGCTTCGCCATCACCAGCGGCGCCGCGGCCGAGCCCATCAGCGGGCCCGCACGGCACGCCCCCATCACGGCCGCCGCCGTGGGGCACGCGCTGGTGGTCATCTACTTCGCGTACTCCGGCTGGAACGCCATCGCCTACGTGGGCGGTGAGATCGCCCACCCCGAGCGCACGCTTCCGCTAGGCCTCTTGGGCGGCACGGCGCTGGTGACGGCGCTCTACATGGTGGTGTGCGCCGCGTACGCGTCGGTGCTGGGCATGGACGGCCTGGCCGCCGCCTCGGACGCCGGCATCGCCACGGCGGCGCTGTTCGACGTGCAGGCCATCCGCGTCGTGATCGCGTCGCTCATCGCCATCACCCTGCTCGGCTCGCTCAACGGGTCGGTGCTGGCCGGCGGTCGCATCGCCGTGGCCATGCGCCTGCCGGTGTGGGCAACAGCCCCGAGCGCGCGCTGGTGCTGCAAGGCGCGTTCGCCAGCCTCTTGCTGCTCACGGGCTCGTTCGAGCTGCTGCTCGAGCTCACCAGCATCGCCATGCTGCTCATCGGTGCCATGGCCGTGGTCTCGCTGTTCTTGCTGCGTCGCCGGCACGGCGCGCCCACCAGCTACCGCGCGCTCGGCTACCCCGCGCTGCCAGCCACCTATCTCGTGCTGGCCCTGTTCGTGGTGGTCATGTCCATCGCGCGCACCGTCACGGCCGTGCGCACCGAAGACGACACGTGGAAGGCCGCGCTTCCGCTGCTGGGCATCGGCGTGTTCGCGCTGTCGTTCGGCGCGCACCGCCTGGTGCTCAGCCGGCGCCGCTTCACCGAGCGCTTGTCAGCCGACGGGATCGGAGTGGAAGGAGTCGAGCCCAGCGTCGGAGATTGAGACGCGGTTTCGCCCGCGCCCCTTCGACGAGTAGAGCGCCGTGTCGGCCGCGCGCAGCAGGTCTTCCGGGCCCGGCATGATGGCGGTGTCCAGCACCGCCACGCCGAAGCTGGCCGTGACGCTCACTTGCGGGCGCCCCTCGATGACCACGGGGGTGGCCCCCACCAGCTCGCGGCAGCGCTCGGCCACGTTCTCTGCCCCGTCGATGTCCGTGTCGGGCAGCAGCGCCCCGAACTCTTCGCCACCCAGCCGCGCGATCATGTCGGTGGCGCGCAGCGCCAGGCTCAGGCGCCTGGACGTCTCCTTGAGCACGATGTCGCCCACCGCGTGGCCGTGCTCGTCGTTGATGCGCTTGAAGTGGTCGAGGTCGATCATGATGCAGCTCAGCGGCCGACCGTAGCGCGCTGACCGCCCGTGCTCGCGCGTGAGGTGCTCCATGAAGTGCCGCCGGTTGTAGAGCCCCGTGAGCGCGTCGGTGCGCGTCATGGCGCTGAGCGCAGCCTCGCGTGCCCGCAGGTCCTGGAGCAGCAGGTGGAACAGCGTCATGAGCAGCATGCTGACCGACGCCACGATGAACCACATGAGCCCGGACCAGAAGTGGGTGACGTTCGGGTCGTCGTGCGGCGACGAGTACAGCAACGGCGCATAGGGGATGATCCCCGCGAGGCGCGCCACCTCGGGCACCACCAAGCCGATGGCCACCGTGGCCACAGCCGTCCACGCGATGCGCGGCGGGAAGATGAGCAGGCCCAGCAGGCCGCTGCCCAGCAGCACCACCAGGAAGGGGCTGGTCACGGGCCCCAGCAGGTACGCGGCGTACAAGTTGGGGAGCGCGTAGAGCTGCACCGTGAGGTGGCCCAGCCACGTGGGGCCACGGAAGCCGCGACGGATGATGCCGACGGTGAGCGCCATGAGCGCACCCCAGACGATGGCATAGCCGATGAGGATGGACTGCGTGACGCGCAGCACGCGCATGTCGAACACCCAGCGCAGCGCTTCGGCGTGAAGCACGTACTGGCACACGCCCCAGTAGACCACCAGGAAAGGGACGACCAGCGCCTGGACCGCGAAGCAGCGCTCGGCCAGGGAGCGGTCGCGGAGCTGTGGTTCGGAGGACAGGCGGGGAGCATACCAGCGCGCTCTGCAGCGTGGCGAATGTGGGCGCATTCCGTACCTCTGCGCCACAGCGAGGGCGTGATCGGCGGAGCCCGCGCTCTGTTATCCTGCGGCCCGTCATGAACGCCACCAGCCCGAACACCGACACCGCGCGAACCTCGCGCCACATGCCCGACCCGAGCGTCTTCGACGACGAGGTGCCGCCCCTCGACGAGTCGGACCTGCTGACCCTGCCGCCGCTGGACGCGCGCAAGCTGGCCAGCGAGCTCCCCATCGGCACGCGCTTCAAGCTGCGCGAGACCATCACGCCCACGCAGTACGCGTTCCTGCAGGTCAACGGCTGCATCGTGTTCGCGCGCGTGACCACGGCGGCCGAGGTCGCCCGCGTGCTCGACGAGGTGGACCGGGTGGAGCAGAAGCTGCTGGCCGAGGGCATCGAGTCCATCTGCGGCGTGCCCGTGTGGTTCGGCACCGGCGCGGACGGCAAGCCCTTCCTGCAGCGCATGGGCTTCTCCTCGTACTACTCGGAGTGGCTCGAGTCCTTCGTGACCGACGCGCGCTTCGAGCCCATCCGCCGGCTCATCGGTGAGCACGCCCGCATCGGCACGCGCGAGAAGGACGGCGTGGTCTTCAACCGCTACGTCAACCTGCCGGGCAGCCTGCGTCCGGATCTGGCGTGGCACACCGACGCCCTGCGCGACGTGTTCTACAACCGCGAGATGCCCGGTCCCATGCTGAACGTGGGCTTCCACTTCGACCGCATCCGCCCCGAAGACGGCGGCCTGCGCGTGATCCCGCGCACGCACACGCAGAGCGCCTGGGACACCGTGTTCCACAAGGTGCACTTCGTGAGCAACGACGACGACCCGCGCGAGGTCATGGTGGAGACCTGGCCCGGTGACCTCACCGTGCACGACGGCCGCATGTGGCACCGCGTGAAGGGCTCGCCCTACGACGGCGCCCGCAGCCTGCGCCGCAGCATGTACGTCCCCTACGTGGTGGACGACTACCAGCCGAAGGACGCCAGCACCGCCACCAACGCGTACATGAAGGTGTTCGACGGCATCATGAAGGTGCGCGGCGCGGTGGCGAAGAAGAAGCAGCAGCAGGCCCGGCGCTGAGGGTCATGGGGCACCCACAGCTGAAGCCTGATCATTCTACACATCTCGCGAGGAGGCCGATTGGCCTTGCTGCAAGGCTCCATGGGCACCCCCGGCTGGAAGCCGGGGGCAGCAAACCAGGCTTGGATCGGCATAAAGTCCCCTGCGGGGACTAGATGGCTGGCAGCAGGGTTTGCCCTACCAAGGGTACTCAGACACAGCGTCCGGCCACCCTCGGTAGACCACACCCCATTGTCGACCACCCAGTCCGCCCAAAGGGCGGACTGAATGTGTCCGAGTACCCTTGGTAGAACGGCCCCCAACTTCACCGCCACTTAGTCCGCCCAAAGGGCGGACTTTCAGGTCGCCCAGGCCTGGTCTGCTGCCCCCGGCTTCCAGCCGGGGGTGCCCACAGGCCCTTGCAGCAAGGCCAATCGGCACCCTGGCGAGATGTGTCGGATCGACAGGCGATGACGCCGACGGCCACGTCGCTCAAGGCAGCAGCGCGTCGCTGACGGCGCGCAGGTCGGCCCGGTCCACCCCCAGCGAGAACACGGGCGGCTGGCCAATGGGCGCATCCACCATGACGGTCTGCCCGCCCGTGTGCATGTCGCCCGTCCACACGTGGAACCACGTGCCGGGCGGCAGATACACCTGCTTGGTGGTGGCCCCCTCGGCGACCACGGGCGCCACCAAGAGCGTGTCGCCCAGCATGAACTGGTCGGCCACGGTGCGGCTCGCGTCGTCGCCCGGGAACACCAGCGTGAGGTGCCGCAGCATGGGCAGCGAGGTGTTGGCGGCCTCGGCGGCCAGCGCCATGAGCTCGGGCAGGAGCAGCTCGTGGATGCGTGCGAAGCGCCGGAAGTGCGCGGTGGTCTCGGCGTCGCCGTCCCAGTTCCAGTTGAGCGAGCGCTTGAGGCCCTCGTGCGTGCGCATGATGGGCGTGAACGCGCCCAGCTCGCACCAGCGCAGCCAGAGCTCCTTGGTGCTGGGCCCGCCGCTGAAGCCCGCGATGTCGTGCGTGACGAAGGGCATGCCCGTGAGCCCCAGGTTGATCATGGCCGGCACCACCGTGGGCAGGCCGTCGCTGGGCAGGAAGTCGGCCTCTTGGTCGCCGATCCACACGATCTGCGCCACGCCCTGCTCGCCCGCCCAGCCCGAGCGCGTGAACACGGCCCAGTCGCCGTCGGGGCGCTCTTCCTCGAAGACCTCGCGCGAGAGCCGGTGCCACTCGGTGGGGAAGGTGTTGTGCGCCAGCATGGGGTCGCGCCCGGTGCTGAGCACCGCGTCGATGGGCGCCCACTCGCCGAAGTCCGCCATCCAGCCATCCATGCCGTAGGTGGTGATCATCGCGCGCAGGAAGCCCTTGATGTACTCGCCCGTGGCCGGGTTGGTGAAGTCCGGCGAGACCGCGCGGCTCGCGGCCGGAGACGTGAACTCGTACGGTGCTCCATCGGAATCGAGCGCGACGAGGCCCTGCTCGATCATGTCCGCGGCGTGGTCCGACAGGTCCAGCTGCACGAACGGGTTGGCGTAGCCCAGGAAGCGAATGCCGCGCCCGTGCAGCGTCTCGATCATGCCGGCGAGGTCGGGGTAGAGCACGTCGTCGGCGGTCCAGCGATACTGCACGCCGACGTCTTCCCCCGAGGTCACGAACTCGCGCTTCCCCGTCCAGTCCTGCGCCCACAGCGCGGTGAAGGGCACCTGCGCGGCCTCGAGCGCGTCGGCTTCGGCCAGCACGTCATCCGTACCCCCCTGGATGCCCACCCACGGACCAAAGCCCCACGCAGGGGGCGACTGCGAGCGGCCGAAGTGGTCGCCCACCTCGCGGATGACGTCGCGCGCGCTCGGGCCGTGCAGCAGCACCAGGTCGGCCGCCTGTGCGCTGTGCACTTCCACGCGCATCACCTCCATGTCGTCGGCGCACACGTCCACCGAGACGCGCGCCTCGGTCTCGAGCGCCACGCCGAAGCCGCGCGCGTCCAGCCAGTAGGGCACCGGGAAGTAGGTGCTGTGCGCGTTGCCCATGAGCGGCAGGCCGCCGGTGCGCCCGATGCCCTGTTCTTCCACGAACAAGTCGAACGCCTCGCCGCGCTGGTCGGTGGCGTTGTACTGCGCGCCGAAGCCCAGGAACGTGGCGTCTTCGTCGCAAGAGAGGCGCAGCTCGGTGGTGGTGAAGTCCGGCAGCCCCGTGAGCACCAGCCGCGCGCGCGTGCGCTCGCCGGCCTCCACCACGCTCACGTCGAGCGTGCCGCGCACGTCGCGCTGCTCGCTGGCCCGAAGGGCGATGTGCACACCCGCCTCGTCACTGGTGATGCCCGTGATCTGGTCCAGCGTGGCGCGCGCGTCCTCGCTGTCCACGAAGTCGTAGCCGCCGAAGAGCGAGCGCGTGCTGGTGGTGTTGGCCACTGCGGCGATGCCGGCCGCGCGCGCGTGGAAGAGTGTGTGGGCGCCTGCCAGGATGGTGATGGCGCCGTCGTCCGCGACCACGACGGAGGTGCCGTCGCTCAGCTCGAAGCTGCCCGTGGTCGGCGCGCTGTTGCCGCAACCGAGGTGGGCGCAGCACGAGAGGGCGAAAAGTGCGATGGCGGTGGACGGTCGATGCGGCAGGAGGCTCATTTCGATACGGTACGCGATGCGCGGCCCGAGTGTGACCCGCTAGACTCGCGGGATGCGCTTCCTGCCCGCCGCCTCGTTGGTCCTCGCGCTCACCTCAACCGCCTGTGGCGACGGCTCGGGCGGCATGACCCCACCGCGCGATGGCGGCGGCATCGCACCCAGCGAGATGTGCGGCAGCGTGCGGCTCACCTCGTACAACGCCGGAGACACCGGCTGGTGCGAGTTCCCACGCAACGCGAACTTCCTGCCCGCCTTCGTGCGCAGCGGCGTCACGGGCGCCATCGCCGAGCCGTGGAACGGCAGCTCCTACGGCGGCGCGGCGGGCGAGTCGTGCGGTGAGTGCTGGGAGATCGACACCATCAACGGCACCGAGGTGGTGATGATCGCGGACCTCTGCCCCATCGAGGGCAACCCGCTGTGCGCGGGCGGGCACTTCCACATCGACCTCGCCAACGAAGCGGCAGAGGCCGTGGGCGGCGGCGCCAACGACGAAGGCAGCGCGCGCCGTGTGCCCTGCCCGGTGAGCGGCAACGTGCACGTGCGCGTGAACAACCGGAACCCCAGCTACCTGCGCATCGCGCCCATGAACCACCGCATCCCCATCCGCAGCATCGACTTCCGCGGGGCGGGCGACGGCGTCGCGGCGGACAACCCGTGGACCCCCGTGCAGCGCAGCGGCGGCGCCTGGCACACCGTCGACGCGGGCGAGCTTTCGCGCGGCGGCAGCGGCGTGGTGCTGCGCTTCACCAGCGCGCAGGGCGAGGTCATCGAGTCCACCACCATCATCCCCACCAGCGGCGGCAACGAGAACGTGGACCTGGGCGTGCAGTTCACCGACCAAGACCCCAGCAGCGGCGGCGCGTGCGAGTTCATCCCGCCCGCCGTGGTCTACGGCGAAGAGTTCGGGGGCATCGACGAGATGCGCTGGATCATCAACCCCTGGGGCGCAGCCGAGGCCGGCCCACACGGCCCCTATGATCAGGACTGCTTCGCGGGCAGCTCGTGCCTGCGCGTGCGCGACCTCGACCAGTGGACGGGCTTCCACCTGTACTACCGGCAGGAGTTCCCGAGCAGCACGTTCAGCAGCCTCACGCTGCAGGCGCGCACGGAGTCCGGCACCGGCATGATCCAGGTCACCCTCAGCGACGCCGAGGGCAACCGCTGCACGGGCACCGTGTTCGACATCACCGAGACCTACAGCCAGATCAGCATCGACGTCGGCAGCATCTGCGGCGGTGTGGACCGCATCGCGAGCGTGACCATCGACAACCCGGGGCCGAACATCGGGTTGCTGCTGGACGACGTGCGCTTCTCGCGGTGACATCGTGCGTCTGCCGCCGTGCTGCCGCGAGTGGATGAACTACTGACGTCTCGCCATCCATGCCCTTCCTCTCCGCTCATAGGTATCATGAATCATCGACATGAGGTGTTCGAATAGTTTACATATAGAGTGTTCTGCGCAATACGCTGTCGGTCAGAGCGGCCCGTGCCGGTGCCGCCGCCGAAGCGCGCGGCGCTGACCCCGGAGCTGCAGCTGGCGCTCGAGTTCGTGCCGGATGAGGCGCTGCGCGAGATCATCCGCGAGACGGCGCGCGTGGGGCTGGGGCGCTTGGAAGAGCACGAGGTGCGGGTGAAGCGGGCCGAGGAGGCGAGGGAGCGGAGGCGGGTGGAACGGGCCTTGCGGGACGGACCCAAGCGACGCTAAGCGCCAAACCGATGCCCATCGGCTACCCACGCCTTGCCATCAAGCGTCATGAGACGAAGCCCGGCGCACGCGGCGCAGGGCCGAAGCCCGCTGCGGGGCGCGTTCGGTAACGATAAACACGCGTAGTTTGCGTCCAAAGAATCGGGTCATCTCCAAGCATCACGCGCGCCACACGTCTCACTCCTCCATAGGCTTCCACACCAGCAAACCCAGCCGCTGAGCGATCGCAATGAGTGCCATCCAGGCTACGGGAGCCAACACCATTCCCAGCATACCGGCACCGATGCCCGCAATGGACATCAGCATGAGCATGAGGAATGGAACGGTCGGGATTGCGTGCTTCCACAGCCTTGGCCTTCTAGAATACCTTAGGAACGCCTGATCGACGAGCACCACAACTAGAAGCATCACCAAGTCGCCCACGACACACTGCACAACAATCTTCGCGACATCGCTCATTCAAACCACCTATGGTGTACGATCCGAAATCTCGGGTCTGCTCAACAGCGTTGCTCGAGCAACCTCGTATTCTTTTCGATGCTCGTCGCGCGCACTCGTCCATCGGTGCTCTGAACCAACCCAGTAGCGTTGGGTGGAGAAACGCGATGCTTGATCTAGCACGCGCTGCATCTCTGACTCGTCTAACAAGTTAATGGTACGACCTTCGCGTCCTTCTAGGAGGGCGAGAGCCGCGCCGAGGTTGTGACGCCCTTCACGTCCGCGCTCTGCAGTGATGGCTTGCCAATCTGGCCATCCGTTATGTGTATCAAGCGACAATAGATCGAAAGCATCGTGGATTCTTTCCGGATCTTCAATTGCTACAACCGCCGCGATAATTATCAGTCCCGCGAGAGCGCCGACACCAGTCGACGCGATAGCGCCCATGCCGGCTGATGACGCCAAGGCGGCGGCACCCGTACCAGCCGCACCTCCGGCGAAAGTCGCCACTCTCGAGTCCCCAGCCATCTCGTCTCCGACCACAGCTGATCCTCCGCCGATTCCGAGAATGGCAAGTGCAGTTGTGATCGCGTTCTCTCCTCTTGGGTCGACGTAGACAAGTGGGGAGCCTCGCATCGCACCATATGTGCTCACCGCTTCATCGGCGCGTTCGGTTCGACTCACAACAGTCGCGAACAACGGATCGGTCGCAGCCCACCGTCCAAGCCGAGTGTCCAGATACCTTGCCGAGTGGTAGCTGAGCCCAGTGACCTCGTCCCTCTCCTGCCCCGTGTAGCTGCGCTCGGGCAAGTGAGCTGACTGGGCCCGCGGATGCCCGTACGGGTAGTGCTCCAAGCGCTGCACTACGCCGCCCGCTTCATCCGTCGACAAGCCCACGCTGCCGAGGTGGTCGCCGTGCCAGTACTCGACCGCCCCATCGCCCGCGAGCAGCAAGCCCGCGCGGCGCTCCGCAGCGTGTCGTCCACACTGCGTTCGCTGGTGACGCCGGGCACACCCGTCACCCCCGCCTCGTTGGCGCGGACGACCCACGCATCTGCCGCGTTCACCTGCCCGTCACCCCCGGCAGGTGCGCCGTCAGAGTGCGTGGTTATCGCCGAATCGCCACGTTGCACCTGGGCCACGCGCTCGCCGTTCACGGTGACGTATACCGTTACAATGCCGTCGCGCACCTCGACGTCGGGTCGGAGGTAGTGCGTGCGCTGGCCGTTGTCTTCGCCAGGCGCGGTCGCGGGTGGCGCCGTAGGCAGAGGCGGGCCACGGCTGGCTGACGTCTTGACTTCTCCACGGCGCGGAGCCTGCCCACGAAGTCCCAGGTGTTGAGCTGGCCTTCGCGCGGGTAATCATGTTGCCGGGGCGGCGTCGCAGGTGCCGGTCTGCGCGCCTCCGGCGCCGTCGTCCGAGATGCTGGACACTGCGTGCGGGCCTGCGCCGGTGCAACTACTCCCCGTAGCGCAGCTCCCAGGTGCATCAAGCTCTCGCGCCGGCGGTCTGAGGTCTTCTCCACCAGGTTACCGGCGATCCTTGGTAATTGGCGTAAGCGGCCCCGCACACTCGGCGGTGCGCGGCTCACTCGTCGAGGCAAGCGGCGGTCTAGGCGAGAGAGCGCGTCGTACCTCGAAGCGGCCGCTGCGCTGGTGTGGCTCCAGCGCCTCGGCCGGGGGCAAATAACTTCGAGCGCCACCAGGTGGTCGGCGCGGTTGAAGCGGTAGGTGTAGTCCTGGAGCGTGCCGGTGGGTCCGCGCTTGTCTCCAACGTGTCGAGGCGCAGGCGGGGCGTCATACGTGCGCACGGTGCTGGTGCCGTTGGCGAAGCGGTGCGGGCGGGAAGGTTCTGGGCGTTGAAGGTGACCGCCCCACTACACCTTGATGCCGTTCGCGCGAGAGGCCGTCGTAGGCGCGTGCCACCTCGGCAGCCCCGGGTGCCATGAGGTGGTTGCTCTTTGTGGGCGTATCATGAATCATCTGTTGTGAGGTGTTCGAATAGTTTACATATGTAATAGCGATTCGGTGAAGCGCGCCCCGCGCAGGCTGCAGGACGGCCAGCGCGGGCGAGGCGCGGTTCGCCGAGGCGCCGTTGAACGGAGCCGCGGAGCATCACCCAGGAGGGTAGCGCTTGCCTATGGGCAAATGCGCCGGAGGGCCCCGGAGGCGTTGTCGCTCTGGCCATGGCTTGGGACGACGCGTCTGCGCGTGCGGGGACGTCGGCACGTCAGATCCCGGGCGCAAAGCGGGCGCGGCCGTGCGCGGACAGCGAGAGCCTCGGTGGGACGCACGAGCGCCACCACGGCAGCCGACGGACCGTAGCGCGCTGCGCGACGGCCGCTCCAGGCCTACGTACGTTGGGGCGATGGGTCATGACGAGTCGAGCCTCTGTGAAGTCCCGCCTCGGTCGGCAAGGGGAGCACGAGAGGGCGTGCCGCAGCGCGGACACTGCAACGGGGTCGCATCCGTTGAGAGCCAGCAGGCGCTGACCCAGGTGCGGCTGGCTCGCTCACCGGGCCTCCCCGCCACGCGTGCCGAACCGGTGGTGTTGCCGAGAGCGGCCTGTGCGCGAGCGAGGGTTCCCGACGTGAACTGTGGCTGGAGGAGACGGGGCCGGCGTGACCCGGATCTTGTGGAAGCCCTGGGCAAGGTGTGGCGCAAGAGAAGGCCCAGGAAGTCCACCGCGTGGAGGTTGCAGGTGACCGTCCTGGTGGCGAAGGTCACGGCCTCGCCGTCGTGGCGGATAGGCGCGCGTTCGAGATGCCGACGCGGTGCGTGTAGGCGCTGGAGGCGAGACCTGCTGCGCCCGCGCCACGAACGGCGCCTTCGCGTTGACGTGCCACACGCTCGTCTCGAAGGCGCGCGCCGCACCCGGGATCCACCTCTTGGGGCGAGCAACTACCAGCGTGCCGCGTCGAGCGCCGGCGGACGGCTCGGCACGATGCCCTCGGACGAGGCTTGGCGAGCCTCTAAGGGAAGAGGTACCCGGCCCGTTGCGGCGCACCGGGGAACCACCGGTGTCCGGCGAGGTCGTGGCCGCCGGCGCTGACCACGGCGTACACGTGAGGGTGGTAGAGCAGCTCGCGGGTCCACGGCCAGCGGCACCAGCGTGATGGCGGGCTTCCAGCGCCACCGAGCGCTTCCCGGGTCGGCCGCCATCGTGAGCTGGCTGCGGCGCGCCGCCCATCAGCGAGCGTACAGGGCCGGCGGCTCGCGCTGGGCGAAGCGCGCTGCAGGGGATCGGGGATGGCTGAAGACCACGTGGGCAGCCCACGTCGAGGATGCGTTCACGCCTCGCCTCGAGCCACCGCAGCTGCGACAGGCTCTGGCACCGGGCAGTGCCGGTTTGCGGCACGGAGGTTGCAGCGAGGCGGCTTCGTAGGCGTCAGCCGGGGCACTTCTGCAGGTGACCGCCGAGCGCCGCCGTCCGACAGCGCTCGATGGCCCGCACGCACTTGGTGCTGCTCCGGCTCAAGCGCGTGCCCTACGGCGCACGCGCTCTCCGCGTCGAGTGCGCGATCCTCCCACGTATCAGCCCAGGCTCCGCAGGGTTACAGACCCGTGCTCTGGTAGCCATGACTGCCGCCTCGGCGTCCTGCCGCAAGTCGCGCGCCCCGTCCGGCGTCCGAGCATGGCCATGGATTCACGAGCGACCCTTTGGCGGCGCTTCGGACAAGTGCGTGTAGCGGGTGGTGCTCAAGATGGAGCGGTGCCCCAGCAGCACCTGCACCGTGCCCGGATGTCCGCGCCGAGCTCGAGCAAGTGCGTCTAGAAGCTGCTGACGCAGCAGGATGTGGACAGACGCCGGTCAGACCTGCGCACGCGGCCGCCGGAGCCGCAGGAGGGAGTGCACCACCGGCCCTCGCGCGCGTCAGCGACGCGCGACCCACGCGACCTGGAAACAGACCTAGCTCGGTGGAGACGCAGACGCATCCACTCGCAGCGCCTTCGAGCGCGACGGCCGGCAGCGGCACGATGCGGTCACGACGCCCCTCAGGTGGCGGTCCGTCGCGCACACCGCGTCCCCGGAGTCGACGTCGGTTGTCGTCAGCGACAGCGCCTCGGAGATGCGCAGCCCCAGGGCAGAGACTGCAGCATGACGAGGGCACGGTCGCGAGGGCGCTCGATGGCGTCGAGCAGCCGCTGCACCTCGCTCCCGGAGAGGATGGCGGGCTGCCGGTCGCGCTCCACCACGCGACGGATCGAGAGATTTGACTTCGGGGCGACGCGACGTCACCCCAAGAGAAAAGCGCAGCGCGCTGAGGCCACGTTGATGCTCCTCGGCGCCCGGCCCGGTCCGTCGAAGGTGCATCACCCACGCGCGTATTTGCTCCGTGTCCAGCGCCTGGGCCTCGCCTGTGGAACGCCACGAACTGCTTTGCGTACCGCAGGCAGGTCTCTCCCCGCGTGTTCGCGGCAACGCCTCGCAGAACAGGTCCTGCTCCATTCGGTCTCGTACTTCGCCCATCACAAGTCGCCTCCATGGTTTGGCCACGTCCCCGATGGGCGGGCTCAATCCACAGCGTCGATCCGATGAAGCCGCCGTGCCCCTGAGCGCCGCGATGTCCCTCAGTCGCGCGACATTAGGCCTGCCGCGGAGCGGCTTCGTTCAA